>NZ_UHDZ01000001.1:1200000-1500000 GCF_900458815.1 Staphylococcus saccharolyticus | reverse complement strand
AATTTAAAGAGGTTGGGACAATTGAGTAATACAACTCATGCATTTTAAATGATTGTATTTTACAGATAGGTTATCTTGAATCAGTTCATAAAATAGTCTAGCAATGGATTTATAGTGAGTGATTAAGTTAAACTAAATGACTTTAATTGTCCTTACCTCTTTCATCTTATTTTAAATTGATGAAATACATATCGAATGGTTATCAATGAACCTTAATTAAGTAACTGTGAAAGATTAAAGAAGAAGGTGTAAAATCTTGCCACAAGCAAAGAAAAAAACAACGGCTAGGAAAAAAACTCATTCTGCCCGTAAAAATTCTAAAAGAAAAAAACAAAATGATACGCCTTTACGCTATTTATTCGCTATTGTCACTGTCATACTAATCATATTAGGTGCATTTCAATTAGGCATCATTGGTAGAATGATTGATAGCTTTTTTAACTATATTTTTGGAATGAGTAGATTTTTAACATATATTTTAGTTCTTATAGCTGCTATTTTTATAACATATTCTAAAAAAATACCTAGAACGCGTCGCAGCGTTGGTGCAATCATTTTACAATTATCATTATTATTTATCACACAACTTTATTATCATTTTACAAAAGGAATATCTTCAGAAAGAGAGCCTGTATTATCCTATGTGTACAAATCTTATGAACATACACATTTTCCTAATTTCGGGGGAGGATTAATCGGGTTCTATTTACTTAAACTATTTATTCCGCTTGTGTCTATTGTTGGTGTCGTCATTATTACCGTTTTACTATTAGCATCAAGTGTAATACTTTTAATGAATTTAAGACATAGAGACGTAACTAAGCTTTTATTTGAAAGTATGAAATCTTCTAGTGAAAATGCTTCAGAATCCTTTAAAGAAAAAAGAGAAAGAAGCAAAGTTAAAAAAGAAGAAAAAGCTCAATTAAAAGCTAAGAAAGCTGGACAGAAGAAACAAGCGAAAGAACAAGATAGTGAAGAAATTAAAGATGTCAGTGATTTACCAAAAATTACGTCAACTACTGATATTCCTATTTATGGTCATAGCGAACAAGAAGACAAGGATAAAAGTACTTTACAAAAACGTGTGTTTGACCAAGGTCGACAAAATGAACAAGTATCATCCAGTACACAAAGTAATCTTTTAGAAAGAAAGCAATCAATCTCGTCATCTAATGAAGTAGACCAAACAGATAATAATACTGCCGAAAGTTCAATTTCTGAAGCTGGTGAAGTAGCAAGTGTTGAATACGTAGTTCCACCATTATCTCTATTAAAGCAACCTGCAAAACAACAATCGACGTCTAAATCAGAAGTTCAAAGAAAAGGAAAAGTTTTAGAATCAACAATGAAAAATTTTGGTGTTAATGCAAAGGTAACACAAATTAAAATTGGACCAGCTGTGACTCAATATGAAATTCAACCTGATCAAGGTGTAAAAGTAAGTAAAATAGTTAATTTACATAATGACATTGCACTTGCTTTAGCGGCAAAAGACGTGCGTATTGAAGCACCTATACCTGGACGTTCTGCAGTTGGTATTGAAGTCCCAAATGATAAAATTTCATTAGTATCTCTTAAAGAAGTATTAGATGAGAAATTCCCTTCAAAACATAAATTAGAAGTGGGATTAGGTAGGGATATTTCAGGGGATCCAATATCAATTCAACTGAATGAAATGCCACATTTACTTGTAGCTGGTTCAACAGGTAGTGGTAAATCTGTTTGTATAAATGGTATTATTACAAGCATTTTGCTAAATGCTAAACCACATGAAGTTAAACTTATGTTAATTGACCCTAAAATGGTAGAATTAAATGTATATAACGGTATTCCACATCTACTTATACCTGTAGTTACAAATCCTCATAAAGCATCACAAGCTTTAGATAAGATTGTGGCTGAAATGGAACGTCGTTATGATTTGTTCCAACATTCATCTACTCGTAACATTGAAGGTTATAATCAGTATATTCGTAATCAAAATGAAGAACTTGAAGAAAAACAATCTGAATTGCCGTATATTGTAGTTATAGTAGATGAATTGGCAGACTTAATGATGGTTGCTGGTAAAGAGGTGGAAAATGCAATTCAACGAATTACACAAATGGCCAGGGCGGCAGGTATTCATCTCATTATTGCTACCCAAAGACCTTCAGTAGATGTCATAACTGGGATTATTAAAAATAATATTCCATCAAGAATTGCTTTTGCTGTAAGTTCACAAACAGACTCAAGAACAATTATTGGTTCTGGCGGTGCTGAGAAGTTACTTGGAAAAGGTGATATGTTGTACGTTGGAAATGGAGAATCAACTCAAACACGTATTCAAGGCGCCTTTTTAAGTGATCAAGAAGTACAAGACGTTGTTAATTACGTTGTAGATCAACAAAAAGCCAACTATGTAAAAGAAATGGAACCAGACGCACCCGTAGATAAATCAGAAATGAAAAGTGAAGATTCCTTATATGATGAAGCCTATTTATTTGTTATAGAAAAGCAAAAAGCTAGTACATCTTTATTACAAAGACAATTTAGAATTGGATATAATCGAGCTTCAAGATTAATGGACGACTTGGAACGAAATCAAGTGATAGGTCCTCAAAAAGCAAATAAACCTAGACAAATTCTAGTTGATTTAGATAATGATGAGGTGTAAAAATGTCGGAAATGAATGCGATTTATAGAGTTAAACAATACATTCTTAAGTTAATTAGGAATGGGGAATTGGAAAATGGCAGTAAATTACCGAGTAATTTATCAATCGCACGTGCATTGAATGTCAAAACTGACGATGTCTATGACGGTATTGATGAATTGATTACGGAGCAAATTGTTACTGATAATTTTGAAGAGGGGACAAGTGTTAAAACAAAGCCCCCTTTCTATTATCCTTTAGATAAAATTATAAGTATCAGTACTATTATTGAAGAAGCAGGGTATAAAGCAGGTATAGAATATTTGAATTTTGATGAACAGCCTGCAACAATTTTAGATGTTGAACACTTAGATATCGAGGATAAGCAACCTATAACGATTATTGAAAGACTTCGAACAGCTAATCATAAGCCAGTTGTTTTTTGCTTAGATAAAATAGCCAAGCAATATTTAACTTGTAGTGATTATCAACAAAGTAATGGCTCAATGTTAGAAGCTATAAAAAAATCAACGGGACACGAAGTTACTCATGCTGAAATGGATTTAGAAGCTATTAGTTATGAACCTCATATTTCTGAAGTATTAAGTGCTTCACCACATGAAGGACTCATGTTATTAAAGGTCGTACATTATGATGAAAAAAATCAACCTATCCTTTATTCTTTAAATTACATTAAAAGCAGTCTTGTGAAATTTACTATCACTAAAAATTAAATAGCAAAAGTTAAAATGGGAGGTTAGATCTTTGGAGAAATTAAATCAAGAGTGCTCCAACATACATATTAACGTTTTATCAACTGATAAATTTAAAACTACAATGGTTACTTTAAAATTTATGGCTCCATTAAACTACGAAACAATCACATCACGTTCAATTCTAAGTAAAGTTTTAATACGTGCTACTAAAAAATGGAATAGTGACAAGACTTTAAATAGACAACTGTCTAATCTTTATGGCGCATATGTCAATAGTTTTGTAACAAAATTCAAAGATAAACATGTCATAACTATTTCATTAGAAATCGTCAATGAACGCTATTTAAAAGATCAAACACCATTATTTAAAAAGGGTCTTGAAATGTTAAAGGAAATTATTTGGAACCCTTTAATAGAAGACAAAGCATTCAATAAGACTTATGTGGCGCAAGAAAAGTCGTTGCTAACCAAAAAAATTGAAGCGATGAACGATAATAAAGCACAATATTCATTTTTACAATTGATGAACCATATGTTTAAGGATGAACCATATAAACATATAGCTACAGGACAATTAGAGAAAATACCACAAGTTTCTGCTGAAAACTTGTATGATACATATAATTCGATGATACATAATGATGATTGCGCAATTTATGTGGTTGGAAATGTCGATGAACAAGAAGTAAGTCTGCTTATTCAACAATATTTTAAAATTAGACCATTCGTATTAGATAATCAAAATTTAAATAACATTGATAAATCTATTATTACGCCTAAATTAATAGTAGAACATGATGAGGTTGATCAAGCTAAATTAAATTTGGGATATCGCTTCCCTTCTTATTTTGGTAAAGATAATTATTATGCTTTTATTGTTTTAAATATGATGTTTGGTGGAGATCCATCATCTGTCTTATTTAATGAAGTTCGTGAAAAACAAAGCTTGGCGTACTCAATCCATTCTCAAATTGATGGTAAAAATGGCTTTTTGTTTGTTTTAAGTGGTGCGTCGGCTGATAAATATGAATTAGCAAAAGATACTATTTTGGAAGAGTTTGAACAACTAAAAAATGGTAATTTTGATAGTCAAAAATTAGAGCTAGCCAAAAAGATTATTATTTCTCATCGTCATGAGTCAACTGATAAACCAAAAAGTATGATTGAGTTGCTACATAATCAACTTCTATTAGATCAATATCAATCAGATAAAGATTTCATTTGCTTAGTCAATAATGTCACTAAAGAAGATGTTGTTAAATTAGCTAATGAGGCTGTATTAGATACAATTTATGTTTTAATGAAAGGAGACCATAGTTAATGAAAATTCACGAATATCAACTTATAGAAGAAAAAGTTTTCGAACATAAACTTGATAATGGTTTAAAGTTGTTTATAGTTCCTAATCCTGGTTTCCAAAAAACATTTGTTACATACACAACTCAATTTGGTTCTCTCGATAATCATTTTAAACCCATAGGTAGTGAACAGTTTGTAAAAGTACCTGATGGTGTAGCACATTTTTTAGAACATAAACTTTTTGAAAAAGAAGAGGAAGATTTATTTACAGCTTTTGCTGAAGAAAATGCACAAGCTAATGCTTTTACAAGTTTTGATCGTACAAGTTATTTGTTTAGTGCAACTAGTCATATTGAAAGTAATATTAAAAGGTTACTTTCAATGGCAGAAACACCTTACTTTACTGAAGAAACTGTTAACAAAGAAAAAGGCATCATTGCTGAAGAAATTAAAATGTATCAAGAACAACCTGGCTATAAATTAATATTTAATACACTTAGAGCTATGTATTCAAAACACCCTATTCGTGTTGATATTGCTGGAAGTGTCGACAGTATCTATGACATAACTAAAGATGACTTATATCTATGTTATGAGACGTTTTATCACCCTTCTAATATGGTTTTATTTGTGGTTGGTGATGTAGACCCTCAAAGTATTGTTGATTTAGTTGAAGAGCATGAAGCTAAACGTAATAAAACGGATCAATCTAAAATTGAACGTGCACAGTTTAATGAACCTAAAGAAATCAACCAAAAATTCGTTTCAGAAAAGATGAAATTGCAGTCTCCACGATTGATGTTAGGTTTTAAAAATGAACCTCTTAAAGAGAGTCCAGAAAAGTTTGTTCAAAGAGATTTAGAAATGACATTTTTCTATGAATTAGTATTTGGAGAAGAAACTGATTTTTACCAAAAGTTGTTAAACAAGGATTTAATAGATGAAACATTTGGATATCAGTTTGTTTTAGAACCAAGTTATAGTTTTTCTATTATTTCTAGCGCAACGCAACAACCTGATGAACTCAAAAATTTAATTATGAGTGAATTGAATAAATATAGAGGACAAATCACTGATCAAGAAGCATTTGATTTACTGAAAAAGCAATTTATTGGTGAATTTATCTCAAGTTTGAACTCTCCAGAGTATATTGCTAATCAATATGCAAAGTTATATTTTGAAGGCGTCAGTGTCTTTGACATGCTTGATATTGTTGAAAATATAACTTTAGAAAGCGTCAATGAAACTTCTAGAAGATTTCTAGATTTTGACCAACTTGTAGATAGTCGTTTGGAGTTGAAAGGTGAATGAAAGCACTTGTGGTAGGAGGTTCGGGAACTATAGGTGGTGCTATAGTGGATAGACTATTATCTCAAGGATACCAAGTGGTTATTCATTATTACTTAACGTCTTTAGATACTTTAAAAGACAAATATAAAGATAAGAATGTAGAGTTTATTAAAAGTGATTTAACTGAGAATAGACCAATAAGTAATGATTTCGGACACGTTCATGATTTAGATTGTTTAATTTATACAAGTGGTACAGCTCTTTATGGAATGTTACAAGATATGACAGATGAAGATATTGATATAAGTTATGCACTCCATGTAAGACAAATGATTCGTTTAACACGCTATTTTATTGATACCCTAAGAAAAAGTAATAATGGTCGTATTATCGTCGTTTCTTCCATTTGGGGTGAAACAGGAGCCAGTATGGAGACAATCTATTCTGCTATGAAAAGTGCTCAAATTGGTTTTGTCAAAGCACTTGCCCAAGAATTGGCATTAACTTCTGTTACTGTTAACGCTATTACTCCTGGATTTGTAACTGGAAAGATGAATAATATTTGGTCTGAGGATGAGTTAAAGACAATTATCGATGAGCTTCCTCAACATAGAATGATTGAGGCTTCTGAAGTGGCACATACTTGTGCGTATTTATGTCATCCAATGTCAAAGAGCATTACAGGAACTGTACAAAAAGTAAATGGAGGATGGTATTTATAGTTGGTAAGATGAGTTATAGATATCATTTTGTAACGATAGAGAGTGGTTAAATATAGCTGTATTTTCAAAACTATTTTTATAAAAACAGTTATAATAAATAAGTAATATATTTATATTGATGTTATACTGTGATTAAATTAAACTTCTAAGTAAGCTCAAATGTGTGATTGTGAACAAGGGGTGGTCGTAATGATGGTTGTTGCAAAAAGAAAAGAATGGTACTTAGAATATGAAATTACAGTAAATCGAGCAGGTTTACTTGGAGACGTTTCAAGTTTACTTGGTATGTTAGGTATTAGCATTGTAACAATCAACGGAGTCGATCAAGGTAAAAGGGGTTTGTTGATTAAAACAGATCAATTAGAAAAGGTTGAACGTTTTGAACAAATTGTTAAAGAAATAAATGAAATCACAATTACTAAGTTGAGAATTCCAGAGTTGAGAGATCGACTTGCTGTAAGACACGGAAGGTACATTGAGCAAGATGCTGACGATAAAAAGACCTTTAAATTTGAAAGAGAAGACTTAGGTTTGCTCGTTGATTTTTTAGCCGAATTATTTAAAGAGGAAGGTCATAAATTAATAGGCATTCGTGGTATGCCTAGAGTAGGAAAAACTGAGTCAATAGTAGCTGGGAGTGTGTGTGCACATAAGAGATGGCTATTTATTAGTTCTACATTAATTAAACAAACTGTTAGAAGTTCTTTATTTAAAGGTGAATATGATTCAAATCATGTTTATATTATTGATGGAGCTGTTACAGCACGTGAGTCGAATCCGAAACATCAAGAATTAGTTCGTGAAGTAATGACTTTACCATCTATAAAGGTG
Organism: Staphylococcus saccharolyticus; assembly: GCF_900458815.1. NCBI lineage: Bacteria > Bacillati > Bacillota > Bacilli > Caryophanales > Staphylococcaceae > Staphylococcus > Staphylococcus saccharolyticus. The sequence goes on along the minus strand of NZ_UHDZ01000001.1, from coordinate 1,492,507 downwards.
GTAGAACATCCTGATTTGTTTGTAGAATCATGCGAGTATAGTATGGAAGATTTTGACTATATTATTGAATTGAGAGAAAATGAAGACCAAGAGATTCATTATGAAGAAATGAAAAGACAAACAGTTCATAGTAAAAATAATTTAGATTTCGGGGATCCATTTGGTGGAGGATTCGGTTTCTTTGAATAATTTCAAGGAGGACTATGTGTGAAAACGGTTGGTGAAGTGTTAAAAGGAAGACGTGAAAGATTAGGAATGACACTGAATGAATTAGAGCAAAGAACTCAATTAAAGCGTCAAACATTAATTCACATTGAAAATAATGATTTTGATCAATTAGCCAAGAAAGACTATACTGAAGGTTTTATTAGAAAATATGCAAACGTAGTTAACATAGAACCAAATCAATTCATTGAAGCGCATCAAGATGAAATACCGAACAACCAGAATCAAATCGATGAAGTTATTCAAACATTTTCTAATGGCCAAGTTCCTTCATATCGAAGTAAATCTAAAGAAACACTGCAATTGCTATCGTTTATCGGTGCTGTTATGATCATCTCTTTAGTAATATGGATACTTGCAGTATTAATTTTATAAATAAAAGATTTAGAAATGAGGATTTCATATGAATATACCAAATCAAATAACGGTATTTAGAGTTATTTTAATACCCGTTTTCATTTTATTTGCGCTAGCAGATTTTGGATTTGGACAAATATCTTTTTTAGGTGGCCATAATATAAGAACTGAAATTTTAATCAGTGCAATCATCTTCATCATCGCATCTTTAAGTGATTTTGCTGATGGTTACTTAGCACGTAAATGGCAATTAGTTACTAACATGGGGAAATTTTTAGATCCTTTAGCTGATAAACTACTTGTTGCAAGTGCACTTCTTGTAATGGTTCAGCTTGGTTTCACAAATTCTATTGTAGCTATTATTATTATCGCACGTGAATTTGCAGTAACTGGTTTGCGTTTATTGCAAATCGAACAAGGATTTGTCAGTGCTGCAGGTCAACTTGGTAAGATTAAAACAGCTGTGACAATGGTTGCTATTATATGGATCCTACTTGGAGATCCACTTGTTAATTATGTATATTTCCCTATTGGAGTAACTTTATTATATATTGGCGTATTCTTCACAATACTTTCTGGTATTGAATATTTCTATAAAGGTAGAGATGTATTTACAAACTCTAAATAATGTAAAAGTGCAAGGACTAAGCTTTATAAATCTCTTATAAAGCTTAGTCTTTTTTGTAGACTGATATTTTAGATTTATAAAACAAAAGAATATATAATAAATGTATTGTGAAAATAATCGATGGAGGTGCTGTATCATATGAAAACATCAATCATCGCTGTTGGTTCTGAATTACTCTTAGGTCAAATAGCTAATACAAACGGACAATATCTTTCTAAATTGTTTAATAGTGTTGGGAAAAGTATTGTAGAGCATACGGTAATTGGTGATAATCCTGAGCGATTAGAATATGTGATTAGAAAAGGTTTAACTCGTTTCGATATGCTCGTATTAACCGGTGGATTAGGACCTACTAAGGATGATTTAACTAAGCATACAGTAGCTAATGTACTGGGTAAAGATTTGGTAATAGATGAGGAATCTTTAAATTTTATTGAAAGTTATTTCAGAGAGCAAGGTCAAGAAATGACACCCAATAATAAACAGCAAGCTTTAGTTATTGAAGATTCAATTGTATTACCTAACAAAACAGGTATGGCTCCAGGAATGTTAATGGAAAAAGAAGGTAAAAAAGTAATTTTATTACCTGGTCCACCTAGGGAAATGAAACCAATGGCTAAAAATGAACTTTTACCACTACTTATGGATAATGATCAAGTTATTTACTCAGAACTATTAAAATTCGCAGGAATTGGAGAATCAAAAGTAGAAACCATTTTAATGGATATCATTGATAACCAATCAAATCCGACTATCGCACCACTTGCTGGAACTCATGAAGTCTACATAAGATTAACAGCAAATTCTGAAACTAAAAATCAATGTAAACAACTTATTTCACCAGTTAAGGAAGAAGTGCTTAATAGAATTGGGGAATATTATTTCGGTTCAGATGATATAACGATTGAACAATCAGTCATACAATCAACGCAACAGTCATTTGCAATCTACGACGGAGTTACAAATGGAGCAATTTATACAAGATTAAAAAATGTTGATAATAAGGATATAGTTAAAGGCGTATTGCCTCATTCAAGTCGTTTTATTAAGTATAATCATAGTACTCACAATCAGTTAATTGAAGCTGCTCAATATGTTAGAGATTTGTACAATACGAATTTGGGTATTGTACTATTACATATGGAGGCTGAAGTTTATTTAGGGATCTATGATGGTCAAGAGCTCAAAGTAGAAACTTTTAAAATGGCACTAAGTAGAAATTTATTACAAAGCAGAAGTCAAAATTATGCAATGATTAGATTATTAAATTGGTTTAAAAATAATAAATAATTGCTTTTCTGTTATGAATATAAGTACATTTGTTCGTTTTCGTCGTTCTAAATTATCATTTTACACGAACAAATATTCGTAAAAAGCTTGTGTTTTGGTTAGATAACTTGTATAGTAAGGATAAGATATTAAACAGATAATTTTCTGTAATAGGAGGTCTCGCTTTGGATAATGAACGTCAAAAAGCTTTAGATACAGTTATAAAAAATATGGAGAAATCATTTGGTAAAGGTGCAGTTATGAAACTTGGTGATAACAAAGGTCGTAAAGTTTCCAGTACTTCAAGTGGCTCAGTAACAGTGGATAATGCACTAGGAGTAGGTGGTTATCCTAAAGGAAGAATTATTGAAATTTATGGACCAGAAAGTTCAGGTAAAACTACAGTAGCTTTACATGCAATTGCTGAAGTACAAAAAAACGGTGGAGTTGCTGCATTTATTGATGCAGAACATGCGCTTGATCCTGTCTATGCGCAAGCACTAGGTGTAGATATTGATAATCTATATTTGTCTCAACCAGATCACGGTGAACAAGGTTTAGAAATTGCCGAAGCGTTTGTTCGAAGTGGTGCAGTAGATATTGTTGTAGTCGATTCTGTAGCGGCTTTAACACCTAAAGCTGAAATAGAAGGTGAAATGGGAGACACTCATGTTGGTTTACAAGCCAGATTAATGTCTCAAGCGCTTAGAAAATTATCGGGTGCTATTTCTAAGTCAAATACAACAGCTATCTTTATTAACCAAATACGTGAAAAAGTCGGTGTCATGTTTGGTAACCCTGAAACTACTCCAGGTGGTAGAGCATTAAAATTCTATAGCTCAGTACGCTTAGAGGTAAGAAGAGCTGAACAGCTAAAACAAGGTCAAGAAATTGTTGGTAACAGAACTAAAATTAAAGTTGTAAAAAATAAAGTAGCTCCTCCTTTTCGAGTTGCTGAAGTAGATATTATGTATGGTCAAGGTATCTCTAAAGAAGGAGAGCTCATTGATTTAGGTGTAGAGAATGATATCATAGATAAATCAGGTGCCTGGTATTCATATAATGAAGAGAGAATGGGACAAGGTAAAGAAAATGTAAAAAATTATCTTAAAGAAAACCCTCAGATTAAAGAAGAAATTGACCGTAAATTACGTGAAAAATTAGGTATCTTTGATGGAGATGTTGAAGAAAGTGAATCTGATGATGACACACCTAGATCATTATTTGACGAAGAGTAATCGCATTTAAACATATATTTTCAATTGATGGGTAGCTTTTATGCTACTCATTCTTTTATTCAACAATTATACAAGTTTTTCATTACATGTGAACATTTAATGAAAGTAGTGCAATTTCATATCTTGACACTTCTCTGTCGAAAAACGTACAATTAAGATGTATGATTCTTATATAACTTCATATAATCATATTGATTTTGATATACAGAGCAAACCCTAGATAAAGGAGGTGTTTATGTGAATTTATTAAGCCTCCTACTCATTTTGCTGGGGATTATTCTAGGCGTTGTTGTAGGGTATGTTGTTGCCCGAAATTTATTACACCAAAAACAAGTTCAAGCAAGACAAACTGCCGAAGATATTGTCAATTATGCAAATAAAGAAGCAGACAATATTAAGAAAGAAAAGTTATTAGAGGCAAAAGAAGAAAACCAAATTTTAAAAGAACAAGTTGAAAGTGAACTACGTGAGAGACGTGGGGAACTTCAAAGACAAGAAACCCGACTTCTTCAAAAAGAAGAGAACTTGGATCGAAAATCTGAACTTTTAGATAAAAAAGATGAGATTTTAGAACAAAAAGAATCAAAACTTGAAGAAAGACAACAACAAGTAGATGCAAAAGAGAGTAGTGTTCAAACGTTAATAATGAAGCATGAACAAGAATTAGAACGCATCTCCGGTCTCACTCAAGAAGAAGCTGTAAATGAACAGCTCCAAAGAGTTGAAGAAGAACTGTCACAAGATATTGCAGTACTTGTTAAAGAAAAAGAAAATGAAGCAAAAGAAAAAGTTGATAAAACAGCTAAAGAATTACTTGCTACAACAGTACAAAGACTAGCAGCCGATCATACAACTGAATCTACTGTTTCAGTTGTTAACTTACCTAACGATGAAATGAAAGGTCGTATAATAGGTAGAGAAGGTAGAAATATACGTACGTTAGAAACACTTACTGGTATCGACTTAATTATCGATGATACGCCAGAAGCAGTTATTTTATCAGGCTTTGACCCAATTAGACGTGAAATTGCAAGAACAGCATTAGTAAATTTAGTTTCAGATGGACGTATCCATCCTGGACGCATTGAAGATATGGTTGAAAAAGCTAGAAAAGAAGTAGGCGATATCATTAGAGATGCAGGGGAACAAGCGACATTTGAAATCAATGTCCATAATATGCATCCTGATTTAGTTAAAATTCTTGGACGACTAAACTATCGTACAAGTTATGGTCAAAATGTTTTAAAACATTCCATAGAAGTTGCACATCTTTCAGGTATGTTCGCTGCAGAGTTAGGTGAAGATGTTACTTTAGCTAAACGTTCAGGTTTACTACATGATGTAGGAAAAGCAATCGACCATGAAGTAGAAGGTAGTCACGTAGAAATTGGTGTTGAATTAGCTAAGAAATACGGTGAAAATGATACAGTTATTAATGCAATTTACTCCCATCATGGCGATGTAGAGCCAACTTCAATTATTTCAATATTGGTAGCAGCCGCCGATGCTTTATCTGCTGCTCGTCCTGGTGCTCGTAAAGAGACACTTGAGAACTATATCAGAAGACTTGAAAGACTCGAAACCTTATCAGAAAGCTATGATGGAGTTGAAAAGGCATTTGCAATTCAAGCAGGTAGAGAAATTAGAGTAGTTGTTTCACCTGATGAAATTGATGATTTAAAATCATATAGATTGGCTAGAGATATTAAGAACCAAATAGAAGAAGAATTACAATATCCTGGGCACATCAAAGTGACAGTTGTTCGAGAGACTAGAGCAGTAGAATATGCTAAATAATTTATATAGCCACGAACCATGTAACCTGGTTAGTGGCTCTTAATATTTTGTGGAACTTTTTAATATATGACCGCATAAAAATAAACCTGAACATATTATATGTACAGGTTTGTAAAGGATTGCAATTATTTTAATTGTAGATCTACATCATTTATTTCTTTAAGTACTTCAGCAGTGTCATAACAGTTAGTGGCTATATTAGCATATTTTTCTGCTAGGCGATAAGCGTAAATATATAATGTTAGGCTTTCTTTGGCGATGTCTTCTGCTTCATCAGATTTAGCTGGATTTGAATTGACGACTAATTCAGCAAATTTTTCTGGATCAATATTGATAGACATGTATGATTAACAACTCCTAAATTTTTATTAACTTAATACTAACACAATACATAAATACAAAAAAGTAAAGTCTTTTAATTTTCAGAATAATTAATTTGATATTGATACTTTAATTATAGTTACTTATCTATTAAACTTACCTTATGAGAGGATGAACGTTTTATGAGAATATTGTTTATCGGTGACATCGTAGGAAAAATAGGTAGAAATATGATTACTACATACTTGCCTAAAATAAAACAAAGTTATCACCCAACTGTGTCGATTGTAAATGCAGAAAATGCAGCTCATGGTAAAGGTTTAACTGAAAAAATTTATAAACAATTATTAAGAGAAGGCGTAGATTTTATGACTATGGGTAATCATACTTATGGTCAAAGAGAAATATATGATTTTATTGATAATGCTCATCGTATGGTGCGGCCAGCTAACTTTCCTGATGAAGCACCAGGCGTAGGAATGCGCATTATTCAGATTAATGATATTAAATTAGCAATCATAAATTTACAAGGGCGCTCATTTATGCAAGATATTGATGATCCATTTAAAAAGGCAGATCAACTTATTGAAGAAGCTCAAAAGGTTACGCCATTCATTTTTGTAGATTTTCATGCAGAGACTACTTCTGAAAAGAACGCTATGGGATGGTACTTGGATGGGAGAGTGAGTGCAGTTGTAGGTACTCATACTCATATCCAAACGTCAGATCATCGTTTATTATCAAATGGGACAGCTTATATCACTGACGTAGGTATGACAGGCTATTATGACGGTATTTTAGGTATCAATAGAGATGAGGTTATTCATAGATTTATTACAAGCTTACCACAAAGACATGTTGTACCAGATAAAGGTCGTGGTGTATTGTCGGGCGTCATTATTGATTTGAACAAAGAAGGACAAGCCAATCAAATCGAGAGAATATTAATTAATGATGATCACCCTTTTAAAGGGTAAACCCTTCTTAATAAAAGGTTTATAAGCTATCGTCCATTAGTATGAATTTAGTATAGTACCGCTGTTTACATAGTAAATCGGTGGTTTATTTTGTTATTATATAATATGAATTATTTCCACAGGAGGCGTGTGATATGAAGCCACAAATATCATGGAAAGTGGGCGGCCAACAAGGTGAAGGTATCGAATCTACAGGTGAGATTTTTGCTACTGCAATGAATAGAAAAGGATACTTTTTATATGGCTATAGACATTTTTCTAGTCGTATTAAAGGTGGACATACAAATAATAAAATTAGAGTATCCACTTCACCTGTACATGCAATAAGTGATGATTTAGATATTTTAATTGCTTTTGATCAAGAAACAATTGAACTTAATCATCATGAGATGAGAGAAGATAGTATTATTATTGCAGATTCTAAGGCTAAGCCTGCTAAACCTGAAAATTGTAAAACGCAACTTATTGATTTACCATTTACTGCTACAGCTAAGGAATTAGGCACAGCTTTAATGAAGAACATGGTTGCTATTGGAGCGACGTCAGCACTGATGAAATTAGATACATCTACATTTGAATCTTTAGTTACGAATATATTTGCCAAAAAAGGGGACAAAGTTGTAAAAATGAACATCAGAGCATTAAATGAAGGTTATCATTTAATGCAAGATTATCTGGAGTCTATTGAAGGAGATTTCACATTAGAAGCTACAGATGAAAATCCACATTTATATATGATTGGTAATGATGCCATTGGTTTAGGAGCAATAGCCGCGGGATCAAGATTTATGTCTGCTTATCCAATTACCCCTGCGTCTGAAATTATGGAATACATGATTGCGAATCTTCCTAAAATAGGTGGTACAGTTGTTCAAACTGAAGATGAAATCGCTGCAGCAACTATGGCAATAGGATCTAATTATGCTGGAGTAAGAGGTTTTACTGCAAGTGCTGGACCGGGTCTCTCATTAATGATGGAATCCATTGGTTTATCTGGAATGACTGAAACACCTTTTGTAGTTATTAATACACAGCGTGGTGGTCCATCTACAGGTTTACCAACTAAACAAGAACAATCTGACTTAATGCAAATGATTTACGGTACACATGGTGACATACCTAAGATTGTAGTAGCACCTACTGATGCTGAAGATGCTTTCTATCTCACTATTGAAGCGTTTAATTTAGCTGAAGAGTATCAATGCCCTGTAATAGTGTTAAGTGATTTACAATTATCATTGGGCAAACAAACTGTAAAAGCGCTTGATTACGATAAAATTGAAATTAGACGTGGAGAACTACTCCAATCTGATATAGAACGTGGTGAAGATGAAAAAAGTTATTTCAAAAGATATGCTTTAACTGGCAGTGGTATCTCTCCTCGACCAATTCCTGGTGTTAAAGGTGGTATTCATCATGTTACTGGTGTTGAGCATAATGAGGAAGGAAAGCCTAGTGAAACACCAACTAATAGACAGGTTCAAATGGAAAAGCGAATGCGTAAAACCGAAAATTTAATTATTAATCAACCAGTTATAGTAAATGAATCTTATGATAATGCAGATTTATTATTTATTGGATTTATTTCTACTAAAGGTGCTATAAACGAAGGCGCTCATAGATTAGAACAACAAGGTATTAAAGTTAATACAATACAAATCCGTCAATTACATCCGTTTCCTACAGATGTGATGCAACAAACTATAGATAAAGCATCAAAAGTTATAATTGCTGAACATAATTATCATGGTCAATTAGCTAATATCATAAAAATGAATACGCAATTACAAGATAAATTAGTGACTCAAACTAAATATGATGGTAAACCGTTCTTACCACATGAAATTGAAGATAAAGGGTTAGAAATAGTGAAAGAAATGAAGGAGTTGGTTTAATTGGCTACATTTAAAGACTTTAGAAATAATGTGAAGCCAAACTGGTGCCCAGGTTGTGGAGATTTCTCTGTGCAATCCGCTATACAAAAGGCAGCAGCCAATGTTGGTTTGGAACCTGAAGACGTTGCTATTATCACAGGTATAGGCTGTTCTGGAAGATTGTCTGGATATATAAATTCATACGGTGTTCATGCGATTCATGGACGTGCATTACCATTAGCTCAAGGTGTAAAAATGGCTAATAAAGATTTAACAGTTATAGCTTCTGGGGGAGATGGCGATGGTTATGCAATTGGTATGGGGCATACAATTCATGCATTAAGACGTAATATGAATATGACTTATATTGTTATGGATAATCAAATCTATGGTTTAACAAAAGGCCAAACATCTCCATCTTCAGCAAAAGGTTTTGTCACTAAATCTACTCCTAAAGGTAATATTGAAAAGAACGTCGCACCGTTAGAATTGGCATTATCATCAGGCGCGACATTTGTAGCACAAGGATTTTCGAGTGACATTAAAGCATTAACAAAGTTAATTGAAGATGCAATACACCACGATGGCTTTTCGTTTATAAACGTTTTTTCACCATGTGTAACGTATAATAAAGTAAATACGTACGATTGGTTTAAAGAACATTTAACTAGCATTGATGATATTGAAAATTATGATACTTCTAACAAACAACAAGCAATGAGAACAATTTTAGATTATGAATCACTTGTTAAAGGTATTGTATATCAAGATACAACAACACCTTCATATGAATCACAAATTGCAGAACTTGAAGAAGACGCACTTGCTAAAAAAGATATTCATATTTCAAAAGAAACATTTAACGATTTAACAGCTCAGTTTATTTAAGAAGCTATATTCGTTGTTAAGCTAATGATACTCTCTTTAAAGATGACACAGAAAATATGCTCACTTTAGAGAGAGTTTTTATATTTTTTAAAACTTTGATCCATTATTAAAATTATGTAGATTTTGTAAAAATATTTTAAATTAATTCAGGGAAGATATGAAATGAATAGAATGGAGTGGAGGGTTATTATGGATAAATTTAAATCAATGACAGAATTAGAATCCAAAACTGTTGAACATGAAGATTGGGAAATTGAAACCACAAATCAAAATAGCCATGTAACTATTTTAGCTATCCACGGTGGTGGAATAGAACCAGCCACAACAGAGTTAGCACAAACCATTGCTGAACAAGGCAAGTATAATTACTTCTCTTTTAAAGGAATTCGAAGTAAAGGCAATAATGAATTACATGTTACATCAATACATTATGATGATAAAGATGCGCTCAATATTGTTAGAAATAGTGAAAGAGCGATTGCAATTCATGGGTGCACAGGTGATAATAGTGCTGTTTACATTGGTGGAAACGATCATCGACTTATTGAATTAATTAGTGAATCTTTAAAGGATATTGGTGTGGATGTACAAGGGGCACCATTTTCTATATCCGGAACTCAAGATAATAATATTATCAATCATACTAAACAAGATGGTGGTGTACAGCTCGAGTTGACTTCTCAATTACGAAAAGAGCTTTTTAACAATAATGATAGCTCACGTAAAAGTAGAGAAAATAAAGACAATTGGGGGCACCTGATGTATGATTTTTCTGAAGCAATTATTAAAGCAATTGAACGAGCTTAATTACAAGCATTTCATAAATTATGGAACGTGTTAAAATTACATTAAGAAATTGCTAGTATGAATGGAGTGAAAAAGATGCAAGATACATTGATGAGTGTACAAATCATACCTAAGACACCTCGTAATGAAGATATCATCCCTTATGTAGATGAAGCTATTAAAATAATTGATCAATCAGGTATGCGTTATCGTGTAGGACCGTTAGAAACTACTATTCAAGGAAATATGAGCGAATGTTTAATATTAATTCAAAAATTAAATGAACGTATGGTTGAATTAGAATGTCCTAGTGTTATTAGCCAAGTGAAGTTTTATCATGTTCCAGAAGGTATAGAAATCGAAACGTTTACCGCCAAATATGATTAACAGTAAACGTTTTAAAAGTTGTAGTAAATTACGAACATGAACAGTCTTGTGTAGACCACATGAGACTGTTTTTAATTTTTTGGTAAACTAATTTTGATAAATCATAAAGCTTCTTTTTTACTAAATGAAAGTTGTCTACCTTTATTTTCACAAAATGATAGAAAGAAATGATTCAGAGACGTTTTGCACTTTAACTTTAAATTTAATATAATTAATGATCATGGGCTTATAGAAAGGATTTTTCAAAGTGAATGAAGAACAAAGAAAAGCTGGAACGATAAATATTTTAGTTGAACGAGATCGTAAAGCTGAAAAAAATTATAGTCAATACTTTGAACAAGTTTATCAACGACCTAGTTTGAAAGAAGCTAAAAAACGAGGCAAACAAGAAGTTCAATATAATAGAGATTTTCATATTGATGAAAAATATAGAGGCATGGGTAACGGGCGCACTTTCTTAATTAAAACATATGGTTGCCAAATGAATGCACATGATACTGAAGTTATGGCGGGGATATTAAAAGCCTTAGGTTATAGTGCGACAACTGAAATTAATGACGCAGATGTTATTTTAATTAATACGTGTGCGATTAGAGAAAATGCTGAAAATAAAGTCTTTAGCGAAATAGGAAACTTAAAACATCTAAAAAAAGAACGTCCAGATTGCCTTATTGGGGTATGTGGCTGCATGTCTCAAGAAGAATCAGTTGTAAATAAAATTTTAAAGTCTTACCAAAATGTTGACATGATTTTCGGTACACATAACATCTATCATTTACCAGAAATATTAGAAGAAGCATATTTATCTAAAGCAATGGTAGTTGAAGTTTGGTCTAAAGAAGGCAATGTCATAGAAAATCTACCAAAAGTACGTGAAGGTAATATTAAAGCTTGGGTTAACATCATGTATGGTTGCGATAAGTTTTGTACTTATTGTATTGTTCCATTTACCAGAGGTAAAGAACGTAGTCGTCGCCCAGAAGATATCATTAATGAAGTAAAAGAACTAGCAAGAGAAGGATATCAAGAGATTACATTGCTAGGTCAAAACGTAAATTCTTATGGTAAAGACATTGCTGGACTAGATTATGAACTAGGCGATTTGTTGCAAGATATTTCTAATATCGATATACCTAGAGTCCGTTTTACTACAAGTCATCCATGGGATTTCACAAATCGCATGATTAAAGTAATAGCTAAAGGTGGAAATATTGTTCCATATATTCATTTACCAGTTCAATCAGGTAATAATGCAGTATTAAAAATTATGGGACGTAAATACACGAGAGAGAATTATCTTGATTTAGTTTCAAGAATCAAAACAGCGATTCCTAATATTGCACTAACAACTGATATTATTGTTGGGTACCCAAATGAAACTGAAGAACAATTCGAAGAAACACTTACGCTTTACGATGAAGTTCAATTTGAACATGCTTATACTTACTTATATTCACAAAGAGATGGTACTCCTGCAGCTAAAATGAAAGACAATGTGCCATTAGAAGTGAAAAAAGCTCGCTTACAACGCTTAAACAAAAAAGTTGGTGAGTATTCACAACAAGCTATGAGTCAGTATGAAGGACAAATTGTTACCGTTTTATGTGAAGGAACAAGTAAAAAAGATGATACTGTTCTAGCAGGATATACTGATAAAAATAAACTTGTTAACTTCAAAGGACCAAAAGAAATGGTAGGTAAACTTGTAGATGTTAAGATAGATGAAGCAAAACAGTATTCTCTCAACGGAACATTTGTTCAAGAGCATCAACACGCTATGGTGAGCAATTAACATGTATAATAAAAAACAAATCCTAAACCAAACAGATGTCCTTGCGCAACGGATAGGTGAGTTAGAGGTTGTAAAAGATTATCAAAAGGTAGAACAACAAATCCATAAAAATAAAATGATTGAAAGTAAAATGAATCATCTTAAAGCGCAACAAAAACAATCTGTTAACTTCCAAAATTATGGTAAAGAAGTTGCATTTCAACAATCTGAGAATGATATCAAACATTTAGAGGGAGAAATTAATGAGCTACCAATTGTTGAAGAATTTCGCGCAGTTCAATACGATGCGAATGAATTATTACAAATGATGATTAAAACGATGGAAGATAGATTAAATGAGTATCATCGTAAAAATTATAATGAATAAGTTTTTTAATGAGGAGTAAATGTCATGAAATTAAGGAAATGGACGATTACCGCGTTCTTAATTGCAATTAATGTAATATTAAGTAGTATCGTTGTGATACCTTTAGGTCCAATTAAAGCGGCACCTGTTCAACATTTTATTAATGTACTTTCTGCTGTCTTTGTTGGACCGTGGTATGGACTAGCTCAGGCATTTATTTCTTCAATATTACGAATCTCATTTGGGACAGGTAGTGCATTTGCATTTCCTGGTAGTATGATTGGTGTGCTTCTGTCAAGCTTATTCTATATGTATAGGAAACATATCTTTATGGCATCTGTAGGAGAGGTACTGGGAACGGGTGTTATAGGTAGCTTAATGTGTATTCCATTAGCATGGTTTATGGATCTACAAAATTTCTTTATTAAGCCTTTAATGTTTATTGTTTCTAGTGTTATAGGAGCGTTAATAAGTTATATACTTCTTATCATTATGAAAAGACGTGGCTTAATAGATAAATATATTAAAAATAAATAGTTTATAAGTACGCTTTATGAATGAGGGGGGAATTCATTGTAATTTTAAGCAAAGTTCTTCAATCATTCATTCTTAAGCGTACTTTTTTGTTCACTTTTTGAATTGAGCGTGTGGTAATGATATATGTTAAAATGTATGAGTTAAAAGTGCAGATCTACTAAAAAAATTAAAGTTATATAAAATAAGGGTTGTGAAAATAGAAATGTCTAATATAACACCAATGATGCAACAATATTTAAAAATAAAATCTGAGTACGACGATTGTTTGCTATTTTTTAGACTCGGAGATTTCTATGAAATGTTCTTTGAAGATGCCAAAGAAGCTTCAAGAGTACTTGAAATTACTTTAACTAAAAGAGATGTAAAAAAAGAAAATCCAATTCCTATGTGTGGTGTGCCATATCATTCGGCAGATAGTTATATTGAAACTTTAATAAATAATGGTTATAAAGTTGCTATTTGTGAACAAATGGAAGACCCTAAACAAACTAAAGGAATGGTTAAAAGAGAAGTTGTTAGAATTGTTACTCCTGGTACAGTTATGGAAGAAGGTGGAGTAGATGAAAAACAAAACAATTACATCCTTAGTTTTATTATGAACAGTGAGTTTGCTTTAAGTTATTGTGACGTGTCGACGGGTGAAATTAAAACCACTCACTTCAAAGACGAAGCAACGTTGTTAAATGAAATTACAACCATTAATCCTAATGAAATTGTTGTTAATCAAGCATTATCAGAAGAATTGAAAAGACAAATTAGTATGACAACTGAAACAATTACTATTAGAGATACTATTTCAAATATGAAATATGATATTAATACTATTAATCACCAATTAATGTTTGAAACCACTCAATTATTATTAGACTATGTCCATCATACGCAAAAAAGAGATTTATCACATATTGAAGAAGTGATTGAGTATGCTGCTGTCGACTTTATGAAAATGGACTATTATGCGAAACGTAATTTAGAATTAACTGAAAGTATCAGGTTAAAATCTAAAAAAGGAACGTTATTATGGCTTATGGATAAAACCAAAACCCCTATGGGCGCCAGACGTTTAAAACAGTGGATTGACCGACCGTTAATAAATAAGAAGCACATCAATGATAGATTAAGTATTGTTGAAGAATTTATCAATCGTTTTATAGAAAGAGATACACTACGAAATTATTTGAATCAGGTTTATGATATTGAAAGATTAGTTGGAAGAGTAAGTTATGGAAATGTTAATGCAAGAGATCTTATACAACTAAAACATTCTATTTCAGAAATTCCTCATATTAAAGCTTTATTAAATGAGCTTAACGCTGAGGCGACAGCACAATTTAACGAATTAGAACCTCTAGATGATCTTTTAGAAATATTAGAAGAAAGTTTGATAGAAGAACCTCCAATTTCAGTTAGAGACGGTGGTCTTTTTAAAACAGGATTTAATGAGCAATTAGATGAATATTTAGAAGCATCTAAGAATGGTAAAACATGGTTAGCTGAGCTACAAGCAAAAGAGCGTATACGTACAGGTATAAAGTCACTTAAAATTAGTTTTAATAAAGTATTTGGGTACTTTATTGAAATTACAAGGGCAAACTTACAAGGCTTTAATCCTAATGAGTTTGGTTATAATCGTAAACAAACGTTATCTAATGCAGAACGTTTTATCACTGATGAATTGAAAGAAAAAGAAGATATCATACTAGGTGCTGAAGACAAAGCAATTGAATTAGAATATCAATTATTTGTTAAATTAAGAGAGCACATTAAAACGTATACTGGAAGATTACAAAAGCAAGCGAAAATTATTTCTGAACTAGATTGTTTGCAGAGTTTTGCCGAGATTGCTCAAAAATATAATTATGTTAAACCCACGTTTAGTGACGATAAAACATTAGATCTAGAGAACTCTAGACATCCAGTTGTTGAAAGGGTAATGGATCACAACGATTATGTACCTAATGATTGTAGGTTAGATAATGATACATTCATTTATTTGATAACAGGGCCAAATATGTCAGGTAAATCGACTTATATGAGACAAGTTGCAATTATCAGCATTATGGCACAAATGGGAGCTTATGTTCCTTGTGATTCAGCTATCTTACCAATCTTTAATCAAATCTTTACAAGAATCGGTGCAGCTGATGATTTAGTTTCAGGAAAAAGCACATTTATGGTTGAAATGTTAGAAGCGCAAAAAGCTTTAACGTACGCTACAGAAAATAGTTTAATTATTTTTGATGAAATAGGAAGAGGAACTTCAACCTATGATGGATTAGCATTAGCTCAAGCAATGATTGAATATGTTGCGCAAACGTCACATGCTAAAACACTATTTTCAACACATTATCATGAATTAACAACACTTGATCAAATGTTACCGTGTTTAAAAAATGTACACGTTGCTGCAAATGAATACAAAGGTGAACTTATATTCTTACATAAGGTGAAAGACGGTGCAGTGGATGATAGTTATGGTATACAAGTTGCTAAATTAGCTGATCTTCCTGATGATGTAATCAATAGAGCACAGGTTATTCTTGATGAATTTGAAGAAAAACCTTCTTATCAAGTTAAACCTAATCAACTTGTTGAAAGTGATGTTGACAACCAAGATAAACATGGAAATTATCATTATACTAAGCAAGATGCGAGTATTTCTCCAAATAAATCATTTGAACAGGCTGCGTTTGATTTATTTGAAAATGAAGAAAAGCAAAATGAGATAGAATTAGAAATTAAAAATTTAAACGTATCAAATATGACACCTATAGAAGCACTTGTTAAACTCAATGAACTCCAAAATCAATTAAAGTAGAGGAGGTGTAAGCGATGGGAAAAATCAAAGAACTACAAACCTCTTTAGCTAATAAGATTGCTGCAGGTGAAGTAGTTGAACGTCCAAGCTCAGTTGTTAAAGAACTATTGGAAAATGCGATTGATGCAGATGCGACTGAAATTAACATAGAAGTAGAACAATCCGGTATTTCCTCAATAAGAGTCGTAGATAATGGAAGCGGTATCGAACAAGATGACTTAGCTTTAGTATTCCATCGTCATGCGACAAGTAAGTTAGATGCAGATGATGATTTATTTCATATTCGTACATTAGGTTTTAGAGGAGAAGCTTTAGCAAGTATTTCTTCTGTTGCAAAAGTAACATTAAAAACATGTACAGATAATGAAAATGGGCATGAAGTTTATGCGGAAAATGGAGTAATTATTAATCAAAAGCCTGCTAAAGCTAAAAAAGGTACAGATATTTTAGTTGAATCGTTATTTTATAACACCCCAGCGCGCTTAAAATATATCAAAAGCCTTTATACTGAATTAGGAAAAATCACAGACATTGTAAATAGAATGGCAATGAGTCATCCAAACATTAGAATTTCACTTGTGTCTGATGGCAAGACGTTAATTAGCACGAACGGTTCTAGAAGAACAAATGAAGTTATGGCCGAAATATATGGTATGAAAGTCGCAAAAGATTTAGTACACATCTCAGGTAATACAAGTGATTATCATCTTGAGGGGTTTGTAGCTAAACCAGAACACTCTAGAAGTAATAGACACTACATTTCAATTTTTATTAATGGTAGATATATTAAAAATTTTGTTCTTAATAAAGCTATTCAAGAAGGCTATCATACTTTGCTTACCATTGGTAGATTTCCTATATGTTACATTAATATTCAAATGGATCCAATTTTGGTAGATGTGAATGTACATCCGACAAAGCTAGAGGTGCGTCTTTCTAAGGAAGAGCAATTGTATGAACTGATTGTTAATAAAATTAGAGAAGCTTTTAAAGATAGAATTTTAATACCGCAAAATGATTTAGATCACTCATCTAAAAAGAATAAGGTGCTTGAAATTTTTGAACAACAGAAAATGGACTTTGAAAAGAAAAATGCTAGTGCAACAGGCCAAGATACTTCTAAGTATCGTTTCTCTCAAGGTCAAAGTACATCCGATAAAAAAGATTTGGAAGTAAATGAAAGTTTGAATGAAGATGTATATGAAACGGCTTCAGAAAATGACTATAGTCATTCTGAAGTCTCTCAATATATACAACGAACTAATGAAGATAATTACTTCCAAAATCAAAAAGATATTTTAAATGAAATGGAAATTGAAGCACTTAGAAATGATGACTTTTCCAATGATGAAAATGATATTAAAGGTACAGTAAGTAAAACTCCTAATAGAAGAGTTCCGTATATGGAAGTGGTTGGACAGGTTCACGGAACATATATCATTGCTCAAAATGAAAATGGAATGTTTATGATAGATCAGCACGCCGCTCAGGAGAGAATTAAGTACGAATATTTCAGAGATAAGATTGACGAAGTGTCAAACGAAGTTCAAAATCTTCTCATTCCATTAACTTTTCATTTCTCTAAAGATGAGCAAATGATTATTGATCAATATAAAGAAGAGTTAGATAAAGTGGGCGTTCACTTAGAGCATTTTGGTGGCCATGATTATATAGTTAATAGTTATCCAGTATGGTTCCCAAAACGAGAAACTGAAGAGATTATTAAAGACATGATTGAACTAGTTCTTAAACATAAAAAAGTTGATGTTAGAAAAATGAGAGAGGATGCAGCAATCATGATGTCTTGTAAAAAATCTATTAAAGCCAATCACTATTTAAAAAACAATGAGATGGCCGATTTAATTGATCAATTGAGGGAAGCGGAAGATCCATTCACTTGTCCACACGGCAGACCTATTATCATTAACTTTTCAAATTACGAATTAGAAAAATTATTTAAACGGGTAATGTAGAGGAGATGTAATCTTGAAAGATAATATTTTACCAGCAATTAGAAATATGAGGGACTTAGAAAGATTAACTAAAACGAACTATAAAGCTTGTGTTGTATTAGATATGCATATTGGCCATTTAAAAAGTATCATGGAACTATTAAAACGTCATTCAATTGAATGCTACGTCCATATTGATTTAATTAAAGGTTTAAGTCACGATGAATTTGCTTGCGAATACATTATTCAACAGTATAAACCTAAAGGTATCGTTTCAACTAAAACTAAAGTAATTAAAAAGGCTAAAATGTTAAACACCTTAACGATTTTTAGAGTATTTATCATTGATAGTCAAGCACTTACTAGAAGTATTGAGCTCATCAAAAAAGTTGAACCGGATTATGTTGAAGTATTACCAGGGGTAGCTAGCAAAGCTGTAAGCCAAATTCAACAAGAAACTTCAGCTTCAGTTATTGCAGGGGGCTTGATTGAAGATGAATCTGAAATTCAAGAAGCAATATCAAATGGAGCTAAATATGTAACTACAAGTTTTGAAAAACTGTGGTAGAAAATGGTAAGAAAGAAAAGAATGTGATTGAGATACTAAAAACGTAATACTTTATATTACATAAAAGTTTACGATTTTAGAAGTACCTCACTTGCATTCTTTTTTATATGTTTGAAAGAGTATAATAACAAATTTAGGTAAATTCAAAACTAATTATTTTGTATTTCATAACTATATGTGCACTATGTTTATAAAAATAATTATCAAATATGACAATTTTTTTACAAAATTGTTGACAACGCTTACAGTCTAATAGTAAACTTATATCAAGTTTAAAAGTTAATATTAGAACAGAGACTGGGAGATTTCTACACGCTATATATTTTGACGTAGGAGTCTCCCTGTTTTTGGGGAGGAATTTATATGAATGCATATTTGGCAGAGTTTTTAGGTACTGCAATCCTAATTCTTTTCGGGGGAGGAGTTTGTGCAAACGTTAACTTGAAGAGAAGTGCGGGTAATGGTGCAGATTGGATTGTTATCGCAGCAGGTTGGGGATTAGCAGTTTCAATGGGAGTTTACGCTGTTGGTAAATTCTCTGGAGCACATTTGAATCCAGCTGTAACAATTGCTTTAGCAATGGATGGAGGATTTAATTGGGCACAAGTGCCTGGTTATATTATTTGTCAAATGTTTGGTGGTATTGTAGGTGGCGTGTTCGTTTGGTTGATGTATCTTCCGCACTGGAAAGCCACTGAGGATCCAGGTGTTAAGCTTGGCGTATTTTCAACTGCTCCTGCAATTAAGAATTATTTTGCTAACTTCTTAAGTGAGATTATTGGTACTATGGCCTTAACATTAGGAATTTTATTTATCGGGGTTAATAAAATTGCTGATGGTTTAAATCCACTTATCGTTGGTAGTTTAATTGTTGCAATTGGGTTAAGTTTAGGTGGAACAACTGGTTATGCAATTAATCCTGCTCGTGACTTAGGCCCTCGTATTGCGCATGCAATTCTACCTATTTCAGGAAAAGGCGGATCTAATTGGTCATATGCAATTGTTCCAGT
This sequence comes from Staphylococcus saccharolyticus, assembly GCF_900458815.1. NCBI lineage: Bacteria > Bacillati > Bacillota > Bacilli > Caryophanales > Staphylococcaceae > Staphylococcus > Staphylococcus saccharolyticus. Next base: position 1,472,737 of record NZ_UHDZ01000001.1, on the reverse strand, counting down.
GTTAGGACCAATCGCAGGTGGTATGTTAGGTGATATAATTTACGAAGTATTTTATAAACAAACGTTTAATGCAAGTTGTTTAGTTGGTGTGATTGTACTGATCATTACGCTCATTTTAGGTGTGATTTTAAATAAAGCATCTAACTGCAATGATATCGAATCAATATACTAAATGCACTACATAATTTAAAAGGTTAAAATGATTTAAAAATCTTTATTACGTGTATAAATATAATGTTAAATACTTCGCGAATTTAATTGAGGTAAATTAAGTAGCGCATACACTATTTGCCATTAATCATATTAGAAGGAGTCAAAACCTATGGAAAAATATATTTTATCAATAGATCAAGGAACAACAAGTTCTCGTGCAATTCTATTTAATAAAGAAGGAGAAATTAAGGGTGTTTCTCAACGAGAATTTAAACAACACTTCCCGCATCCAGGCTGGGTAGAACATGATGCAAATGAAATTTGGACATCAGTTTTATCAGTTATGGCAGAATTGATGAATGAAAATAATATCAATGCTGATCAAATTGAAGGTATTGGTATCACTAATCAACGTGAGACAACAGTGGTGTGGGATAAAAATACTGGTCGTCCGATTTATCGCGCAATTGTTTGGCAATCTAGACAAACACAAGAAATTTGTACTGAATTAAAGGATCAAGGCTATGAAGAAACATTTAGAGATAAAACTGGTTTACTTTTAGATCCCTACTTTGCAGGTACAAAAGTAAAATGGATTCTTGATAATGTAGAAGGAGCCAGAGAGAAAGCTGAGAATGGTGACTTGCTAATTGGTACTATTGATTCTTGGTTAGTTTGGAAGCTTTCAGGAAGATCAGCACATATCACTGATTATACAAATGCGAGTCGTACTTTAATGTTTAATATTCACGATTTAAAATGGGATGATGAATTATTGGAAATCTTAGATATTCCAAAACGAATGCTCCCAGAAGTAAAAGAATCTAGTGAAATTTATGCTAAAACAATTGATTATCACTTCTTTGGTCAAGAAGTACCTATCGCAGGTATTGCAGGAGACCAACAAGCAGCTTTATTTGGACAAGCTTGTTTTGACCGTGGTGATGTTAAAAACACTTATGGTACTGGCGGATTCATGTTAATGAACACAGGTGAAGAAGTAGTAAAATCAGAAAGTGGTTTATTAACAACAATCGCATATGGTTTAGATGGCAAAGTTAACTATGCGCTAGAAGGTTCTATTTTCGTTTCTGGTTCTGCGATTCAATGGTTAAGAGATGGTTTAAGAATGATTAATTCTGCGCCACAAACTGAAAATTATGCTTCAAGAGTAGATTCTACTGAAGGTGTCTACATGGTACCTGCATTTGTCGGTTTAGGTACACCATATTGGGATTCAGAAGCAAGAGGTGCTTTCTTTGGTTTATCACGTGGTACTGAAAAAGAACATTTTATTCGTGCAACTTTAGAATCATTATGTTATCAAACACGTGATGTAATGGAAGCAATGTCTAAAGACTCTGGTATCGAAGTCCAAAACTTACGTGTCGATGGTGGCGCTGTGAAGAATAATTTCTTAATGCAATTCCAAGCTGACATTGTTGATACTGCTGTTGAACGACCTGAAATTCAAGAAACAACTGCATTAGGTGCTGCATATTTAGCTGGTTTAGCTGTAGGGTTCTGGGATGATAAAGAAGACATCAGAGATCGTTGGAAACTTGAAACTGAATTTGAGCCAGAAATGGATGAAGACAAACGTAAGAAATTATATAAAGGCTGGAAAAAAGCCGTTGAAGCAACACAAGTATTTAAGCTAGAAGATTAAGATAAATATTTTGCATTTATGAAACTTTAAATGGACTTGATTTTCTTTACTATGTTATACTTGAGACAAGTTAATAAGAAAATCGAGAAGCGAGAGATTTGTTCGTACAAAACAATTAAATGTTATTGTGTGGATAAATTTCTCGTTTCTTTATTTATAACTAGGAGGCGTTTAGATAATGTCATTATCTACTTTAAAAAGGGATCATATTAAAAAAAATTTAAGAGACAAGGAATACGATGTAGTCATTGTTGGTGGAGGTATTACTGGTGCAGGTATCGCACTAGATGCAAGTAAACGTGGAATGAAAGTTGCATTAGTAGAAATGCAAGACTTCGCACAAGGTACAAGTTCTAGATCTACTAAACTTGTGCATGGTGGTTTAAGATATTTAAAACAACTGCAAGTAGGGGTAGTTGCAGAAACTGGTAAGGAACGTGCAATTGTATACGAAAATGGACCACATGTTACAACTCCTGAATGGATGCTTTTACCAATGCATAAAGGTGGTACATTTGGTAAATTCTCCACGTCAATTGGTTTAGCTATGTATGACCGTTTGGCAGGTGTTAAAAAATCTGAACGTAAAAAAATGTTATCTAAAAAAGAAACTTTAAATAAAGAACCTCTAGTTAAACAAGATGGTCTTAAAGGTGGCGGTTACTATGTTGAATACCGTACAGATGATGCTCGTTTAACCATTGAAGTAATGAAGAAAGCTGCTGAGTATGGTGCTGAGATTATTAACTATACTAGATCTGAACATTTTACTTATGATTCTAAGAAAAAAGTAAATGGTATTGAAGTATTAGATATGATTAACGGAGAAACGTATGCTATTAAAGCTAAAAAAGTTATTAATGCTTCAGGACCATGGGTTGATGAAGTGAGAAGTGGAGACTATGCACGTAATAATAAACAATTACGTTTGACTAAAGGTGTTCACGTTGTTATTAATCAATCTAAATTTCCACTTGGTCAAGCAGTTTACTTTGATACTGAAAAAGATGGACGTATGATTTTTGCAATCCCACGTGAAGGTAAAGCTTATGTAGGTACAACAGATACGTTCTATGATAATGAAAAAGCTTCCCCGTTAACAACTCAAGAGGATAGAGATTACTTAATCAAGGCGATTAACTATATGTTCCCAAGTGTCAATGTTAAAGATGAAGATATCGAGTCTACTTGGGCTGGTATTCGTCCATTGATTCTTGAAGAAGGTAAAGATCCATCTGAAATTTCTCGTAAAGATGAAGTTTGGGAAGGTGAATCTGGTTTATTAACAATTGCTGGTGGTAAATTAACCGGTTACCGTCATATGGCATTAGAAATTGTAGACTTATTAGCTAAACGCTTAAAACAAGAATATGGTCTAAAATTTGAACCATGTGCAACTAAATATCTAAAAATTTCTGGTGGTGATGTTGGCGGAAGTAAAAACTTCAAGCAATTCGTAGAGCAGAAAGTTGATGCTGCTAAAGGATTCGGTATTGATGAAGATGTTGCGCGCCGCTTAGCTAACAAGTATGGTTCAAATGTTGATCAATTATTTAATATTGCTCAAACTGCGTCATATCACGATAGTAAATTACCTTTAGAAATCTATGTTGAATTAATTTATGGTATTCAACAAGAAATGGTTTATAAACCAACAGACTTCTTAGTACGTCGTTCAGGTAAATTATACTTTAATATTAAAGACGTTTTAGATTATAAAGATGCAGTTATCGATGTAATGGCTGATATGCTTAATTACACTGATGTTCAAAAAGAAACTTATACTAAAGAAGTAGAACAAGCTATCGACGAAGCACGTATTGGTAATGATCAACCAGCTACTAAAGATTAATCAATCGCACACTGTTCTCAATTTGAGTTAAATATTAAACTACTTGTAGATTTATGGAACCATCCATGTATTTATGAGTAGTTTTTTAATTTGCATGTTCTAAGTCCTATAAGGATATTATTTAAATACAGCGTTATGCATACGATTTGATAAGACAAAATTCGCAAGGTATATTAATAATTAAATAGTATTTAATAGATGAATTTACTTATTATGACTTTAAAAATGTAAGGGGGCATATGTGATGAGTCAGAATCAATTTAAGATTACAGTAAAAGATGGAACGATGATAGAAGTTAAAATTGAAAAGGCAAAGAAAAAAACGATAGGCATCGTACATCTTTTTCATGGTATGGCTGAGCATATGGACCGTTATAATGAATTAGTAGAAGCATTAAATATACAAGGATATGATGTACTAAGACATAATCATCGTGGTCATGGCAAAGATATTGACGAAAAAGAACGTGGACACTTTGATGATATGTTACAAATTGCAGATGATGCTTATGAAATCGTTGAAATAATATACGGTACACAATTTAATATGCCTTATATTGTTTTGGGACACTCTATGGGGTCTATTATTGCTAGACTTTTTGTTGAAAGATATCACAAATTTGCACAAGGACTTATTCTAACTGGTACAGGTATGTTTCCCAAAAGGAAGGGAGTCCCTGCTACAATAGCTTTAAAAATGATAACTACTGTGTTGGGAAAAAGAAGTCGTGTTAGATGGGTTAATAATTTAGTGAATCAATCATTTAATAAACGTATTGATCATCCAAAAACGGAGAGTGATTGGATTTCTACTCGGCGTGATGAAGTCGAAAAATTTGTTGAAGATGACTATTGTGGCTTTCGAGTATCGAATCAATTAATTTACCAAACCGTCAAATATATGATGCAAACAACTAAACGTAAAAATTTAGATAAATTAAATAAGAACCTACCTATTTTGTTGGTTTCAGGAAAAGAAGATCCGTTTGGTGATTATGGCAAAGGCATTAAACAATTGGGAAAACTGTATAAAAAATCTGGAATTAAACATATCACTGTTCAGTTATATAAAAATAAAAGACATGAGATATTATTTGAAGAAGATTATCAAAAGACATGGCAACATATGTTTGAATGGATAGAAAAACAAATTTTGAAAAAACATAAAGTGAGTGAGTAAAGGAATGACTAAAGTCGAAAAGCCATTTTTAATTGTTATAGTTGGACCAACAGCTTCGGGTAAAACAGAATTAAGTATCAAAGTGGCAAAAAAGTTTAATGGTGAAATCATTAGTGGAGATTCAATGCAAGTTTATAAAGGAATGGATATAGGTACAGCAAAGGTTACAAAAGAAGAAATGGAAGGAATACCTCATCATATGATTGATATTTTATCTCCTGATGAGTCATTCTCAGTTTATGAATTTAAAAAAAGAGCAGAAACTTGTATTAACGATATTACACAAAGGGGAAAAGTACCTATTATTGTCGGTGGAACTGGATTATATATACAGTCTTTATTACATAATTATGCATTTGAGGATGAATCTGTTTCTGAAGAACAGTTACATCAAGTCAAAATAAAATTAAAAGCGCTTGATCAATTAGCTAACGATGAATTACACCAATATTTAGCATCGTTTGATAATGAATCTGCTCAAAATATTCACCCTAACAACAGAAAAAGAGTATTGAGAGCTATAGAATATTATTTAAAAACAAAAAAACTTTTAAGTTCTCGCAAGAAAGTACACCAATTTACTGAAAATTATGATACATTATTATTAGGGATTGAAATATCGCGCGAAACATTATATTTTAAAATAAATAAACGTGTTGATATTATGTTGTGCCACGGATTATTTAATGAAGTGCAACATCTTGTAGAACAAGGTTTTGAAACGAGCCAAAGCATGAAAGCCATAGGGTATAAAGAACTTGTACCTGTCATTAAAGGGAATGTAAGTATAGACGTTGCTGTAGATAAATTGAAACAGCATTCTCGACAATATGCCAAACGACAATTGACTTGGTTTAAAAATAAAATGAATGTTCACTGGCTAAATAAAGAAACGATGTCACTTCAAATGATGTTAGATGAGATTACAACCCAAATAAATAAAAGGAGTTCTAACCATGATTGCAAACGAAAACATCCAAGATCAAGCACTAGAGAACTTTAAGTCAGAAAAAACTGAAGTCACGATTTTCTTTTTAAATGGCTTTCAAATGAAAGGTATTATCGAAGATTTTGACAAATACGTTGTCAGCTTAAATTCTCAGGGCAAACAACATTTGATTTACAAACATGCGATCAACACTTTCACAGTTGATAATGAGTCATCTGATGCAACAGAAGTGAAAAGTGAAGAATAACAGTTGTAATCAAAGTGCATTAAAAATGCATGTTCACTTATAGGATAACTTTAAAGTGAATGACATTAAATATTGAAGTTAATGTTTTAAACGTAGCACTTTAACACAAACCAAGGAAATGTTTGTAATAAAAATATGCTTCATGCAATGTTTATATTGAAATGTATAGTTACAATCAATTTACATTACATGAAGCATTTTTCTATGTTAAATATAAAAGTTTTAGAGACATATTTATAGCAATTTCTCAATTTCTCCTTTAATCTGGTTAGGTTTTTTCTGAGGTGAAAAACGTTTAATCACATTACCTTCACGGTCTACTAAAAATTTAGTAAAATTCCATTTAATTTTCTCGTTAATCATTCCTTTAGCAGCATCTGTTAAAAAACGGAATAATGGATGTTGATTGTCTCCTTTAACATCAATCTTTTCATGTATAGGGAAAGTTACACCGTAGTTAATCTTACAATTTTGTGCTGCCTCCTCACCTGAACCAGGTTCTTGGCCACCGAATTGATTACAAGGGAATCCTAGAATAATAAAACCCTGATTTTTATATTCATCATATAAGTTTTGTAAACCTTCGAACTGAGGAGTAAAACCACATTCACTAGCAGTGTTTACGATGAGCATAACATCGCCTTTATATTGCTCTAATTTATAATTTTCACCATTATTTTTTTGTACTACAAAATCATAAATGCTTTTCATCTTATCACCCTTTCGTTATATATCTAATTTAACACAATATGTGTAGATAGTCTTTGTTAACACTCTATGATAAAATATTTTGAGTAACTTTTAAAAGGAGATGTATGACGTGGCACAGCAATTTACTTATGATACAAAGAAGAAACTAGAAACTGCTGTATTAATCGGTGTACATGCTCAAATGGATCATCAATTTAACTTTGATTCTACAATGGAAGAACTTAAAGCTTTATCACAAACATGTCAACTTAATGTTAAAGGTCAAATTGCTCAAAATAGAGAACACATTGATCATAAATATTATGTAGGCAAGGGTAAACTTGAAGAAATTAAGGCTTTTATAGAATTTCATGATATAGATGTTGTCGTGACCAATGATGAACTAACGACAGCACAATCTAAAACTTTAAATGATAATTTGGGCATTAAAATCATCGATAGAACCCAATTAATTTTAGAAATCTTTGCTTTAAGAGCTAAAAGCAGAGAAGGTAAACTACAAGTTGAACTTGCACAATTGGATTATCTTTTACCAAGATTACAAGGGCATGGTAAAAGTCTTTCACGTTTAGGTGGCGGTATAGGAACAAGGGGGGCCAGGTGAAACAAAATTAGAAATGGACCGTCGACATATTAGAACTAGAATGAATGAAATAAAACATCAATTGCAAACTGTTGTTGATCACCGTGAAAGATACCGGAGTAAAAGAGAACAGAACCAAGTCTTTCAAATTGCATTAATTGGTTATACAAATGCTGGTAAGTCTTCATGGTTTAACGTATTAGCAAATGAAGAGACTTATGAGAAGGATTTACTCTTTGCTACCTTAGATCCTAAAACACGTCAAATACAGATTAATGAGGGCTTTAATTTAATTATTTCTGATACTGTAGGTTTTATTCAAAAACTACCTACGACATTAGTGGCTGCCTTTAGATCTACACTTGAAGAAGCTAAAGTGGCTGATCTTTTGCTACATGTGGTTGTTGCGAGTTATCCAGAGTATCGAACACAATATGATACAGTTAATCAACTCATGAGTGATTTAGGTATGGAACAAATACCACAGGCAGTGATATTTAATAAAAAAGATTTATGCCATCATAATATTGAAATACCTGTGTCTAAATCTACTCATGTATTTGTATCAAGTCGAAATAAAGATGACAAAGACAAAGTGAAACAGCTGTTAATACAAGAAATCAAGCACAGTTTGTATTACTATGAAGAAATGGTTGATAGCACGAATACAGATAGATTGTACTTTCTTAAGCAACATACACTAGTAAGTGAACTTCACTTTAATGAAGACGACGCAACATATAGCGTGAAAGGTTATAAAAAACAGTAAAGAAGGAAGACTAATTATGCAAGACATTACCAATTTAATCGAAGAGGTAGAGGAGACATTAAGTTCGTACTTTAAGGAAATAGAAAAAAATGCATTATTTAATCAAGAAAAGGTGTTAAATGCTTTTCATCATGTAAAAGCTACAGAAAGTGATTTACAAGGCTCTACGGGCTACGGTTATGATGACTTTGGAAGAGATCATCTTGAAGAGATTTATGCGCATACATTTAAATCTGAAGATGCACTTGTTAGACCACAGATTATTTCAGGTACACATGCAATTACTATAGTACTACAAAGTACCTTGAAATATGGAGATGAGTTATTGTATATCACAGGGAGCCCATATGATACGTTATTAGAGGTCATAGGAATTAACGGTAACGGTATCGAAAGTCTTAAAGATCATGGTATCCATTACAATGAAGTGAAGTTAAATGAAGGTCATATCGATGTTTCTCGAGTCATTGAAGCCATCAACGACCAAACAAAAGTTGTCGCTATTCAAAGATCGAAAGGTTATGATCAACGTCCATCTGTACTAATTAGAGAGATTGAAAAGGCTATTACAATAATTAAATCAGCTTATCCAGATGTCATTGTATTTGTTGATAATTGTTATGGCGAATTCGTCGAAGACAAAGAGCCTATTGAAGTGGGAGCAGATATTATTGCAGGCTCATTAATCAAGAACCCGGGCGGTGGTTTAGCTAAAATTGGTGGTTATATCGCAGGACGACAGGACATTATTGAGCGTTGTGGTTATCGTTTAACAGCACCTGGCATAGGTAAAGAAGCAGGTGCTTCACTGAATTCCCTACAAGAAATGTATCAAGGTTTCTTCTTGGCACCGCATGTTGTAAGCCAAAGTTTAAAAGGCGCATTATTTACAAGTTTATTATTGGAAAAAGTAAACATGAAAACTTCACCTAAATATAACGTGAAGCGGACTGATTTGATTCAAACAGTGCAATTTGATACGAAGGAACAGATGATATCCTTCTGTCAGAGTATTCAACATGCTTCACCAATTAATGCACACTTTAGTCCAGAACCAAGTTATATGCCTGGTTATGAAGATGATGTGATTATGGCAGCTGGAACATTTATTCAAGGGTCATCTATCGAGCTATCTGCTGATGGCCCTATACGTCCACCATATGAAGCATATGTTCAAGGTGGCTTAACGTATGAACATGTTAAAATAGCAGTCACACGTGCAGTTGAGAATATGTGCGAGCAAAATTTAATATAATGATTGTAAACTCTTTAAACGGGTATTTGTTTAGAGAGTTTTAATTTTTAGATTGCAAAAGTTATCAGAAAATTTTAAAATTATTTTAAGTCATTGACGAAAATTTTAGATTCTATGAGTGTTTTTGCGTTGAAAATCCTTGATATTACAGTATTTATAAATAGTGTGTTAGAAAACCTCACATACTTTTGTATTCTTTGTAAAACTATGCTAAATTAATGACAAGTTCAAAAGTAGAGGAGAGGTTCAAGTGAAGTCTAACGATTCAATCAGACGTAACATGGCCGTATTCTCTATGAGTGTGGTAAGTAAATTAACTGAATTAAGTCCAAGGCAAATTCGTTATTATGAAACGCATGAACTTATTACACCTGAAAGAACTGAGGGTAACAAAAGATTATTTTCGATGAATGATTTAGATAGACTTTTAGAAATTAAATCTTTTTTAGAGAAAGGGTTTAATATTAAAGGTATAAAACAAATCATTTTTGATGACCAAGATCACTTATCTACAGACGAACAAGAAACTAGAAAGAGAATGATTGTAGATGCGACGCAGAAACCACGTAGCGAAACATTACCAATAAACCGTGGTGACCTATCACGATTTATTAAATAAAATTTGGAGGATTTAAACCATGCCAAAACGTAGCTTTACAAAAGATGATATTCGTAAGTTTGCTGAAGAAGAAAACGTAAGATATTTAAGATTGCAATTTACTGACATTTTAGGTGTCATTAAAAATGTTGAAGTTCCTGTTAGCCAATTAGAAAAAGTATTAGACAACGAAATGATGTTCGACGGATCTTCTATCGAAGGATTCGTTCGTATTGAAGAATCAGATATGTATTTACATCCTGATTTAGATACATGGGTTATTTTCCCATGGACAGCAGGGCAAGGTAAGGTTGCTCGTTTAATTTGTGACGTATTTAAAACAGATGGTACGCCATTTGAAGGTGATCCACGTGCAAACTTAAAACGCGTCTTAGGTGAAATGGAAGAAATGGGTTTCACTGATTTCAATCTAGGACCTGAACCAGAATTCTTTTTATTCAAGTTAGATGAAAAAGGTGAACCAACATTAGAACTAAATGATGATGGTGGGTACTTCGACTTAGCACCAACTGATTTAGGTGAAAATTGTCGTCGTGATATCGTATTAGAATTAGAAGATATGGGATTCGATATCGAAGCAAGTCACCATGAGGTAGCACCTGGTCAACATGAAATTGATTTTAAATATGCGGATGCTGTGACTGCATGTGATAATATTCAAACATTTAAACTTGTTGTAAAAACAATTGCGCGTAAACATAATTTACATGCAACATTCATGCCAAAACCATTATTCGGTGTGAACGGAAGCGGAATGCACTTCAACGTGTCATTATTTAAAGGTAAAGAAAATGCATTCTTCGATCCTGAAGGTGAGATGCAATTAACTGAAACTGCATACCAATTTACAGCTGGAGTACTTAAAAACGCACGTGGATTCACTGCAGTTTGTAACCCATTAGTTAACTCATATAAACGTTTAGTTCCTGGTTATGAAGCACCTTGTTATATTGCATGGAGTGGTAAAAACCGTTCTCCATTAGTACGTGTACCTTCATCAAGAGGATTATCAACTCGTATCGAAGTACGTTCAGTTGACCCAGCAGCAAACCCTTACATGACTTTAGCAGCAATTTTACAAGCAGGATTAGACGGAATTAAAAATAAACTTAAAGTTCCAGAACCAGTAAACCAAAATATCTATGAAATGAATCGTGAAGAACGTGAAGCAGTGGGTATCCAAGACTTACCATCAACATTATATACTGCGTTAAAAGCAATGCGTGAAAATTCTTCAATTAAAAATGCTTTAGGAAATCACATTTACAATCAATTTATTAATTCTAAATCAATTGAATGGGATTATTACCGTACTCAAGTATCCGAATGGGAAAGAGAACAGTACATGAAGCAATACTAAGCGCTAAACAAATTCAGGGGAAATTTAATAGGGGTAAGAAGTTGAGGAATGTTGCCTTAACTTCTTTTTTGTTTTAAAAGCTATGTTTTGTCAATCATTTCATAATGAGTAGGGTATTTGGTCGAAAAGTTCTTAAAATGTAATCTTAATATACTTTTTATCGATAAATCTTAAATAGATCAACAAGTCATTGATGATTCAATCTAATGGAATTTACTGAAGATTTTGTGATGAGACAAACAAGGCACTCAAGCTTTATAACTTGTCTATGAAAGTATCTAGAGAAAAGTTATTAAAGCAGCAGTTAGATTTGATAGTCAAAGACTCCACTTTAGATATTCAAGATAAGATAGAAAATAAGTTAGTTGATGCAGTTGATAGAGAAGTTGAAAGACAAGCACATATACTTGGTAAACATGTGAAAATTGATGAAACTGATGTAAAAGCTGTTGTGAATAGTAACTTTAAAGGTGTGAAGTGGTTTACAAGATTATGGCAAGATATGGCTGTAAATCAAAAAGAAGTAGAAAGAACGACGAGTAATGTATTACTTAGAGGTAGACATCCCAATGAGTATATAACGGATTTTAAGAAACAAACTAACACAACTACTTATAATGCAAGTAGGTTATTAGTTACTGAGTCAGCAAGAGTACAAGCAGAGTCGAAAAAAAAGAACTGGGCGAATATGGAGAATATAAATACGTTGCTAAAATAGATAAGAAAACGTCTAAAATATGTCATTCTTTAAACGGTAAAGTATTTGAAGTTAAAGATATGATACCTGGCATTAATGCGCCACCAATGCATCATTGGTGTAGAAGTACTACAGTACCACATGTGGGAAACTGGAGAGATCAATTCTTTAGAGAACGTAAAGGTAAGTACCGAGTTGAGGATAAAGAATTAGAAAAAGAAAAAATACAAGAAAAAGCAAAAAAAGAAATGCTTGATATGATACGTAGTGGTAAAATAAAAATAGATATAAACCCAGAAAAGCAAAATATACATCGTAATAATCATAAACTTTTTGAAGAAAGTAAATTGAAAGCCATTAAAAATAATTATATGCTTCCCAGTTATACTACAATACCTAATCAAGAATTGAATAAATTACTTATGGAAAAATCAAATACTGGTTTATTGTTAATAGTTAACAATAAGTTTAATAAAAAAGAAATTATAGACTTTGGTGTTGTAATTGGAAAAGCTTTTGTAAATGGTCATTATATCAATACTAAATTTGGGAAAGTACATTATTCTAAGACAGGAACACATGTAGTTCCCTATGTTAAAAAGGAGATGAAAAAATGAGAATAGCTAGGTCTTATGGTCATGTAGTAAATGTAGTTTTAAATGATAATAATAAACTTTATGGCGATGTAATAAACTTTGAGAATCCATATGAAAGTGATACAGGAAATTTCGTAATGGATTTAGAAACTGAAGTAGGTATTTACTCTATTGATGACTCTGAAATTAAAGAAATAAGAATAATATCTTAATAGCATCCTTTCTATACAGATAAATAGAAAGCGATGCTATTTTTATACACTATTTTGACCTTCTAAGGAAGGTTATTTTTTATGTCCAAAACGTGCTGATGACGTTATAAAAGCAAGTATGGAATACGCAGTCGACAGACTATAAACGGAGGTATATCTCATGGAGAACAATCAAAGTAATATTACTGAAGAAATGAAGCACAATGACAATTCAGAAAAATTCATGAACAATCACAACAGAAGGAGAAAACATTTTCTCAAGAAGAAGTATCTCAAATGATTAAGGATCGTCTAGCTAGAGAAAAAAGAAAATCTGATGAACGTATTAAAGATGCAATTCAAGAAGCTGAGAAACTGGCCAAAATGAATAAAGATCAAAAGAGTCAATATGAAATCGAAAAGCTTTTGAAAGAGAATGAAGAACTTAAAGCAGAAAAAGCTTTATCTCAAATGAAAAATGGGACTCGTTCAATGCTCAATGAGTCAGGTTTAGAAAGCTTCGATGATCAAATTATTATATTAGTAAATACTGATGCTGAAAAAACAAAGAAAAACGTTGAATCATTTACTAACTTACTTAATCAAATAGTAAAAATTAATGTTGAAAAAGCATTAAGTCAAGAACCACCAGTGAGCACTCAGTCAAATAAGATGACATTTTGGCAATAAAAGATGATACACAAAGACAAGCTACTATTGCAAAAAATAATAATTTATTTTCATAAATTAGGAGGTAATATTATGACAGCAGAGTATAATTTAACAAATACAGAAAGCTTGAGCCAAGCAAAGTCTATTGATTTTGCAAATAAGTTTGGCAATAATATCAATAAATTATTAGAAATCTAAGGGATAAGTAATAAACGGCCTATGAATGTAGGCTCTAATATTAAAATCTATCAATATAGTGTTGAAGAATCTGATTATCCCTGTGGCAGAAGGTAAGTAAATAAAAAACTCAAATGTACAAAATCCTACTCTATAATAATTGAACGGACATTTGAGCGCTAACCTATCAGGAGGGGGAATCCCCTCCTACATACTAATAGTAATACCTCTATGCAATAAAAATATTTTTTAAAATAGGTAAAACTAACAAAAAAGAGAAATTGGAATTCTTGTTCGGGGTTTTTGCTATTATTATGATAATTGTGATATTTAAATTGGTGATATAAATGAATGACTTTAATGAGATACACTTAACTTTAGAAAAATTGATTGATTCAAATATTATAGCTAATGTACTAATAATTCATTAAGGGCATAAACACAAATTGATAAATATAGTTAAAAAGTGGTCCATAAAGATGTTGAGAAAAAATAGGATGAATTAAATAATATTAGTAAAAAGCTGACACCAATGTTAATTTTAAATGAAAGAAGCGTCGTGAATAAAAAGATAAGAGTATTTGCCAAAAGATAATTTAAAAGAGTGAAAGTAATTGTAACTTTAAAAATTTTATGGTTACTGGATTTATATTCTATTGAGGTCATATTTATATGAATGTATTAAAGGTTTGCTTTCGATTAAGAAAACAAACCTTTAATGTTAAAACTCTCGTTTTCAATGATTATCTATCTAAATGATCCATTGCATATTGCGCTTCTTCAGGAGTAAATCCTTCTCCATTTTCTGAAACGAGTTAATTATATAATACTTGATTAGAAATGTTCATGTTTTTTACGTAACTTTTTACTAATCTAAGTGCATTCTTTTTATAGTCCACACTAATATGATAGACAACATACTGGGCTATGTCTGATGGAAATTTCTCTCCATATTCCGAAGTTAATTATCTGTATAAATTTTTCTTAAATATCGGTAATGTACTTGCATATGACTTCGCTTGAGCTATAGCTGCATTTTGTTCACTTGTTGCATAGTATAACCCTCCTGACTACATTCTGAGATCCCTTTAGCGATACGGTTTTTATAACTTCATTTTGCATTTTATATTAGTTCTAGTAGTTGATTAACATTTTCTTCTGTTGTTGCCCAGCTTGTTGCAAAGCGGACAACACGATGTTGATCATCATATTTCTCCCAAACTGCGAATTTTACCTTTTGTTTTAGTTCTTCAATTTTATCATTGCTTAAAATAAAAAATTGTTGATTTTTTGTTGATTCAAAATAGACTTGATACCCTTTATCTATAAATCCCTTTTTTACTTTTTCAGCCATTTTAATAGCGTGTCGACTTATATCAAAATATAAATCATCTGTAAATAATTCTAAAAATTGTATACCAGTTAAACAACCTTTCGCTAATAAAGCACCATGATGTTTTATGATTGTAGTGAAGTTTTTAGGTTCATTTTGTTTAGTGAATACGATTGCTTCACCACAAAGTGCTCCAATCTTCGTACCACCTATGTAAAACACATCACAGTATTTTGCAACATCTTCGATAGTTACATTAGTTTGATTGCTCATAAGACCATAGCCTAAACGTGCACCATCCATAAATAGTGGAATGTGATATCTACGGCAAACTCTAGATAAAGATTGTAATTCCTCTTTAGTGTATAAAGTTCCGTATTCAGTTGGATGTGAAATATAAACCATCCCTGGAAATACCATGTGTTCTTTTTTAAAATCACTTTGAAATGTTTCTAAATAATCTTCTTCAACACCTTGTGCAGAAATTTTACCTGCATTAGATGAAATAGTTAACACTTTATGTTCACTGAATTCTATCGCGCCACCTTCATGTACTGCCACATGGCCCTGTATCAGTAGATATGACACCTTCATAACTATCAAGCATAGAATTAATGACGACTTGGTTGGTTTGCGTACCACCTACCTAAAATCGGATGGTTGCCTCCGGACAGTTAATTATTTTACGTATTTTGTCTGCTGCTTGTGCTGAAAAGTCATCGAAGCCATATCCGGCAGCTTGTACTAGATTTGTTTCAACTAATCGATTTAAGACTTTTTCATGTGCACCTTCTAAGTAATCATTTTCAAATGAAATCACAGACTTTCCCTCCAATATTTAATCGATATTTTAAATTTTATTCGATGATTCGTGTTGATTGAGTGTTAATGAGATAAAATTTCTCTACAAAGAAATGGGTAGTATAAGAGAAATTTAACTAGTAACTACTAACTGTAGATAGATAATTCTGAATATTCAATCGAATGTAGTTATTATACATCAAGACTATTTAAAATTAAATAAATTCCGTCCAACCTATTGAGTGATTAAGTTCTAAAAAGCATTTATTTCTTTAATAATTGAAATTTTCTATGAAAAGTTCTATCATTTAATCAACATAAAGAAAGGGGAATGGATGATATGCAACAAATAAAATTTAAAACATTAACTGAGGAATCACTTGAAAGTTTAGAAAAAAGTGTTAATGAATTTTTAAAATCTCAAGAAGGAAACGGCTACAAATTGTTAAATATCACTATTAAACAAATTGAAGAAAGAGCTTTTCCGAATAATGAAGAAGATTTTAATGCGGTTATAACATTAGTTACTGAAGCGTAATGATTTTAAACAATCTATAGTTAACAATATTGCTTGTGTTAGGATTTATCATTAACTAGTACTGGCTTTTGTAATTATCTTTTTAGAAAGAGATCGACGTAGTGCAAGTGCTACTTGGGCTTGGCTATTTGTTCTTTTTGTAGGGTTTAATTTTATATTTATTCTTAGGTTGTACTATGTCTAAAAAGAAAATGGAAAGAAATAACCGTGATGAGTTACGCGCTTTTACAGATTTAGTTAAAGACCAAGTTGATAGTTTTGACAAGAAAAATTATGGTTATATAAATGATCAAGTTCAAAAACATCATGATCTCATTCGCATGTTGCTAATGAAACAGGATGCGTTTTTAACTGAAAATAACAAAATTGATTTATTTACAGATGGCCATGAGTTATATGACAAAGTTGTAGAAGATATCTATAACGCGAAAGATTACATTCATTTAGAGTATTATACATTTGAACTTGATGGTTTAGGTAAGCGTATTTTAGATGTCCTTGAAACAAAACTTAAAGAAGGTTTAGAAGTTAAACTATTATACGATGATGTAGGTTCAAAAAAAGTAAGATTATCTAAATTTAAACATTTTAGATCACTAGGCGGAGAAGTTGAGGCATTCTTTCCATCAAAACTTCCTTTGATTAACTTTAGAATGAATAATCGTAATCATAGAAAGATTATTATTATTGATGGTCAAATAGGTTATATTGGTGGTTTCAATGTAGGTGATGACTACTTAAGTTTAGGTAAACTAGGATATTGGAGAGATACACATACACGTATTCAAGGTGAAGGTATTGATACATTACAACTTAGATTCATTTTAGATTGGAATTCACAATCTCATCGTCCTCAATTTGAATTTGGCCAAAAGTATTTTCCTAAGAAAACAGGGAAAAAGGGGATGTAGCACTTCAAATTGCATCGAGTGGCCCTGCATTTGATTTACATCAAATTGAATATGGTTATACTAAAATGATTATGAGTGCTCGAAAGTCTATTTACCTTCAAAGCCCTTACTTTATACCAGATCAATCGTATATTAATGCTTAAAAATGGCGGCAAATAGTGGTGTTGATGTCAATTTGATGATTCCATGTGAGCCAGACCATCCATTTGTATATTGGGCTACTTTTTCAAATGTAGCAGATTTACTAGATAGTGGCGTTAATATTTACGCATATCAAAATGGATCTATACATTCTAAAATTCTGATGATTGATGATGAGGTATCATCAATAAGAAGTGCAAATATGGACTTTAGAAGTTTTGAACTGAACTTTGAAGTGAACGCATTTATCTATGATAAGGTGATTGCTAAGCAACTGCGTGAGGCCTTTGAAGAAGATATTACTAAGTCCAATTTATTGACGAAAGAAAAATATGAAAATCGTCCTTTATCAATTAAATTTAAAGAAGACTTAGCTAAATTAATTTCACCAATATTATAATTTTCAACCTCAGCTCTCGCTTAATAAAGCGGGGGCTTTTTGTATGACAATAAATATGTTATGTAAACTTTTAATATTATATGACAAATGTCATTACTAATTAATGACATTCGGTACTTATTTCATTATCTTGACTTTGCTAAATTATAAGTAACATAAATCAAAGGTGTGACGATAATGATTGAGCTTCGACATATATCTAAATCTTTTAAGAACCACAAAGTTTTAGAAAATATAAGTATTGATATAAAAAATAAACGTTGTACAGCATTAATCGGTAAAAATGGAGCAGGTAAGTCAACGTTAATAGATATTATTATTGGAAATAATCAATATGGTAGTGGTCAAATCGTTGATAAATCAAATTTGCTAAATAAGCATAAGATGGGCATTCTTTTTCAAAAAACACAGTTTCCTAAGTACATAAAGGTATGCGAATTATTACAATTATATCAATCCTTTTATCAAACGTTTATTTCTATTTATCAATTTAAAGAAATTACACAATTTAGCGACCGACAAATGAATCAAATGGTATGTAATTTATCAGGTGGACAACAGAGGATTTTAGATTTTGCTTTTGCATTGGTAGGTAAACCTGAACTGTTAATTTTAGATGAGCCTACGTCAGCTATGGATATAGAAATGCGTCAACATTTTTGGAGTATTATCGAAAAATTAAGAATGAATAACACTACGATACTATATACCTCTCATTATATTGAAGAAGTTGAGAGAATGGCTGATCAAGTAATGATGTTAGATAAAGGTAAAATTTAATTAAATGATTCACCTGAAAATATAAAAAGGAATCAAAGTTATTCTTTAATTCGAATTCCTTGTAAGCATCAAGAACTTATCAATCAACTGAAACATAAATACGAAATTAAATTAATAAAAAATAGATATGAAATAAAAACAACTGATGTGAGTGATGTTTTACAATTATTGAAACAACATCATGTCAATTTCAATAAGATTGAAATTCTTAAAACGTCCTTATTAGAAGTCGTGTTTTCTAATGAAATGTCTAAAGGAGTGAATTACCAGTGATAGCAACTTATTTTAAAACAGAATTAAAGATTATATTTAGAAAGAAATTGTATTTAGTTATGTCCATATTCCTACCTGTAGTATTTTATTTATTATTTACTTCTATATTAGACATGCCATGAAGAAGCAAAAGCTAAGTTTTATAAAGAGTATATGTACAGTATGACAGTATTTAGTTTAATGAACTTTTGTCTATTGTCATTTCCATTAGATATGATTAAAGAGCGAAGTCATGGTTGGTATAAACGTTTAATGATGACCCCATTACTATCATTTCAATATTATTTAGTTAAAATAATTAAGACGATGTGTCAGTTTTTAATGGCAATTATTATTTTTTTATGTGGCTCATTTTTACAAGGATGTTCATATGACTGTT
This sequence comes from Staphylococcus saccharolyticus, assembly GCF_900458815.1. Lineage (NCBI taxonomy): Bacteria > Bacillati > Bacillota > Bacilli > Caryophanales > Staphylococcaceae > Staphylococcus > Staphylococcus saccharolyticus. The sequence continues at coordinate 1,453,501 of NZ_UHDZ01000001.1, read as the reverse complement.
TTTCAATGGATATTCTCTGTCTTAGCTTTATGGATAGGGGCTAGTTTATTTTTGACTTTAGGACTGATTATCGCACAACTCAATGATATTCAAAAAGCATGTAGTTTTGCCAATTTACTTAATATTACACTTGCTATATTAGGAGGTTTATGGTTTCCTGTTTATACCTTTCCAGATTGGCTTCAGTCCATTTCTAAACGAATGCCAACGTATTATTTAAAACAACTTGCTTTAGATTTAGGTCAAGATAAAGGTGTCAATATAGAAGCGTTTGGCTTTCTCATACTCTATAGTATAATCTTTTTGAGTATTGCTTTAATCATTAATAAGAAGAGAGATGTTTCGTAAATGGAGTCAAGAAGTTGGGGAGTAAGATTAGGTGAATTAAGTTCTTTAATATTTCCGTTCTTAGCTATATTTGCTGATAAACGTGACAGTTTATTAAACTATTTAATTGTTTCTATTTTTACAATAAGTTATGTGACGATGATTTTATTTTATAAACACCTTAGTAATAGTATTTTATATGTATTATTAGTTATTCATTATTTAGGAATTTTTTATTTTGTATATAGTTTATTTTTCTTCTTTAGTGCATTCGCTTTACCTTTTATGTTTAATGTCAAGATTCTCTCAAAAGAATTTATAACTTTTTTAATATCTATGATAACTTGTTTAATATTAACTTATAAATTTAATTCAACATATGTGGTTCTTTTAAGTGCATTTTATTTGGTTATATTAATTGTTGCTATAGGCATAAAAATAGAGACGAACGTATTATGAAAGCTAAACTTGAAGAAAAGAATAAGTATATTAAGGTATTAATAGCTCAACAAGAGCGCAATAGAATAAATCAAGATCTTCATGATACATTAGGTCATGTATTTGCCAGTCTTACTTTAAAATCAGAATTAGCTACTAAACTCATTGATACCCAACCAGAGGCAGCTAAAAATGAGATGCTTGCTATTAATGTACTTTCTAGAGAAGCTTTAAATAAAGTCAGATTTATTATTGATGATTTAAAAATACAATCTTTTGAAGATGAGGTTTTGTCTGTAGAAAGTATATTACATGATGCTCATCTAAATTTTATATTCAACAATAAAGGTGCCGCTACATCATTAAATCCTGCTAAACAATCGATATTATCCATGATTTTTAGAGAGGCAATTAACAATGTTATTAAACATGCCCATGCGACTGAAGTGATACAGGAATTAGAGGAGCTTGATCATCAATTAATTTTAAAAATTAAAGATAATGGTGTGGATATAGATAATGAAGATGCTTTGAATTTAAAAAGTATTAAAGAATGTGTGGATTATTTAATTAGCAAAGTAACTGTATATTCAAATAATGGAACACACATCATTATCGACATACCAAGAGGTGATTTATGATGATATCGCCGTCATAGCTGAAGATCAATTGATGTTGAGAAAAGCAATGGTACAACTGATAGAAATGCATGAAGATATGAAGGTTTTAGCTGATTTGGAAAATGGCGTAGATGCACTCAAATTTATAAAAAATAACGAACCCAATGTGGCTATTTTAGATATTGAAATTCCTGGCATGACAGGTTTAGAAATCTTATCTCATGTGAGAGAAAAGAATTTTAATACGAGAGTAATTATTGTTACTACGTTTAAACGTCCTGGCTACTATGAAAAAGCGGTAGCAAATGATGTTGATGCCTATGTATTAAAAGAACGTTCAGTAGACGACTTAGTCAAAACAATCTATAAAGTGGTGAAAGGCGAGAAAGAGTATAGCGCGTCACTAATGACTTCATTATTTACCGAATCAAATCCATTAACACATAAAGAACAAGTCGTTTTAAGAGAGATTGGTAATGGCTTAAGTAGTAAAGAAATTGCTGGAAAGTTATACTAATCTGATGGAACTGTACGCAATTATACAAGTACAACTGTATTCAGATAATCGTTTTGATGCTTGGAAAAAAGCTGTAGATAAGGGATGGATTTAAAATATAAACATGCACACCACAAACTTAGATGTTTTTGGGGTGCACATCAATCAATGTCTTAGGTATTTTTAGCATATTGTCAGTTGATGACTGAATTGAAAATGAACTTATATCAAGCTTTTTTCAACTATAGTCCGGGCCGTAAAAAGAGAATTTCACCCATAAATTCAATAGACAATGCAAGTTGGAGTTCGTTGCTGGGGTGAGACAACGAATTCAATATGAATTTTGTACCTCGCCCTTTCCTACGTTTAGTCAAGTAATAATTAAAAAATTACGCATATTTAAATACACCGTTCAATTTTTATTTACTTTTATTTTTATATGATTGAATAAGATAAACAATAAATCCTACTAACATACCTAAAAATACTGAACCGACTAAGCTAACTATTAATGGTAATTTAAAGACGATTTGTAAAATCACACCAACAATGATTGCGACAATCACTGCAATGATAGTGATTTTATTTTCATTAGATGTATTCATCTATTTCACTCCTAACACACCGTATTATATCATGCTCTATCATTTTGAAAAAATAGATAGATAGTATTGAGAAGGTCAAATGGAGTTTTAAAATATTAGTTTGAAAAAATTGACGATAAAGTTAATTTTAATTACTATTAATCGGTATATTAAATAAAAAAGATGACAGCATTGAAATCTAAAAAAGTATTATCAATTATTATTGTAGCAATGATAGCGATTTTAGTTATCATTTTTCAATTTATTAATCATTCAGGACCGTTTGGTTCTCCCGACTTAAATCATACGTCTGAAAACTCAAATATAAATGGTAAAGATAAGGTTTATATTAAACGTGTTGTAGATGGCGATACTTTTGTTGCTCAAAGAAATAATAAAGACATTAAAGTTAGATTGATTGGCATTGATACACCAGAAACAGTTAAGCCGAATACACCGGTTCAACCTTATGGTAAAGAAGCATCAAATTATACTAAGAAACATTTAACGAAAAAAATGTATATCTTGAGTATGATAAAGAAAAAACAGATAGATACGGACGTACATTAGCATACGTTTGGCTAAGTGATAAACAAATGTTTAATGAAGAATTAGTCGAAAAGGGCTTAGCACGAGAAAAATATTTTTCACCAAATGGGAAGTATCGTCAAAGTTTTATAAAAGCTCAAAATAAGGCTAAAGAAGAAAAGTTAAAAATTTGGAGTTAAATAAAACTAACCCTAGGAGAGTTAACTTGAATGAGAAACTCCAAGGGTTTTTGCATGTACTTAATTATTCATATGTTGTTTAAAACCCTCTGAAATCTCTGAGAGTTGTTCATCGTTAAGTGGATGCTTAGATAATTGAATCGCATCTTCAATTACCTTTTCTAAAGAGGTAGGGGTTGAAACTGTATCAACATATTTGTCACGCTCTTCGGAACCTTCAATGATATTTACGCTACCATCACTGAAATATATAATCCCAATACTTTGAATTTTAAAGTTATAATCACTTTCAATTTTATCTTTTAAAGCTTTTGCATTATTAGCAGCTTTTTGGTATGGATCGTGATCATAAAATTCATAAATAACACGATTATTTTGTAGTATTTCAATAAAAGTGTATACGCCTGAACGAGTGGTATTAAATTGACTATGATAACGACTGCTTACATAATGGCCCACCACTTTTTCAGAATTAAAGTGGTAATTACCTTCTTCTAAATGCCTATCAGGTACGTCAAAATGATAAAATGTTTTTTGATTCCAATTTTTAACATCCACATTAATGAGTCCTACATCAGTTATGATAATGAAATCAAATGAACGTGCATATTCGAATAAAGGATGTTTAACAGCCAAATTACTCGTAGGAATAATCGAATAGAATTTCAAACGCCCTTGTTCTTTAAAGCCATTTAGAATTTTTTTTAATTCACGTTTAGCATTTTTAAAAGCACAATACCCAATGTCATTATTAGTACTTAGCATTTGATTTTTAAGTGATAAGTTTTCCTCACTTAGAATTGAATTTTTAGCAATTAACTGATTTCTTGCATACTCTTCTGTTTCAACTCTATCTTTCATGTATCTTTGATTTAGAATCATAACTCCAATCAAAATGACGATTAATACAGATAAGATGATCGTTAAAGACATAAATATTCACCCAAATCTTTTAATATTAAATTCTATTTGCAAAATAAATTATAAACTTCTTAAATTTTGAGTTCAATGAATTTGAGAAACCTCGAAATAGTAATACATAAAGGGTGACGAATTATTTACATAACATTTAAAATTTGGTGAACTGTGGAGAAAGTTACACTAATTATAAGAAATAAATTTAGCTAAATTGATGATGATATGAAATTTAATATTGATAAAAATTAAAAATAAAGTTTACTAAATGTTCACATTTATGTGTTTGATAATTATGAGTTGTGTGGGTATAATTTAGGTATGAAAGCGCTTGCTAAAGAGGTGGTTTAAATGAAACTTGAAGAACAAAATCCAGTAAATCAAATAGTTGAAATATTGAGAGAAACGTCTACTCATTTATTTAAATTTCATGGCGAAGTAGCTATGCATCTTTTTTTAAATGATGAATTTAAACTGTCTTCTAAAGTCGATATTTGTGTTGAACGTAAAAAGCTATTAGAAATTATCAAAGTTATTCCGAAAGATTTTGTGATTAAATATTATGATAAACTTAATGATGAAACACAATCTGAAGCAATGTCTTTGTCTCAAATTGCTCACGTGGAAGTGTTAAAAGAAAATACAATTGTTCTTAATGTATTCGTTTACGATGTTACTAATGATGAGTGGGTATTTAGGTTAGACAACAATATTAGACTACCTAAAAATAATATTTACTTTCACTCATTAAGTTGGAATGTAGATTATATTAAACCTGAAATTGTACTAATGTATGATTTAATGGATGATCAAAATTATCATCAGTTCTCAAATTACAAAGTTGTTATAGACGCATTAAGTTACTATCAATTTTACATATTAAAATTAGTAGTAGGCGAGAGACGAATTCAAGAAGCTATTATTCATAATAAGAAAATATCGTAAAAAAGATTTCTACAACATATATTCTAAGGAGAATTTGAGATTACTTGAGTATATATGTAATGTAGAAATCATTATTTTTATTGACATAAATTTTTTAGACAAACTCCATGGTAACAAAATTCATAAGTAGAAAGAACAGCTTTCTCAGCATCTTCTTCTCGTATACCAAACATCATTGAAATCTCTGATGCACCTTGATTTATCATAATTAAATTGATATTTGATTCGGATAGTGCGTGAGTGATTTTACTTGCAGTTCCTACAACTTGGTTCATTCCTTCACCTACTATCATTAAGATAGCTAAATCATTATCAATACTTAATTCATCAACCTTACAACGTTTGCGTATTTCATTTAAAACTTGACTTTCTTTTCCATTAATTTGATTTGTTCTCATAATAATACTGATATTGTCAATTCCAGAAGGAATATGATCAAAAGATATATTAAATTCCTCTAACACTCCAAGAATTTTAGTTGTGAACCCAACAATTCTATTCATTAAATATTTTTTTATATTAATAACTGTGAAGCCTTTATCACAACTAATACCACTTATCACTTTATTTGAGTCAATTTCACGATCGTGTAGAATATATGTTCCTTTATCATTGGGTCTATTAGTATTCTTAATGACAACAGGAATACGATCTTTATAAAGAGGTTGTAATGCTTCATCATGGAATACACTAAAACCTGCATAGGATAATTCACGCATTTCTCTATAAGTGATTTCTTCAATAAGTTCAGGGTGATTGATGATATTTGGGTTTGCTTTATATATACCTGAAACATCAGTAAAGTTCTCATAGAGTGAAGCTCTAACGCTTCTAGCTATAATAGCACCAGTGATATCTGAACCACCACGTGGGAATGTGACGATATAATTCTGTTGTGAAACGCCAAAGAATCCTGGAATGATTAATTTCTCTTTATAATTACGTAATTTATAAATATCTGTATAAGAGGAATCGAGTATTTGAGCTTGTTGAGGTAAATCAGTAACAATTAAGCATGCTTCTTTTGGTGATACATAACGTGTAGGGGTGCCTTGACTATTATTAAAAATCGCTATGAGTTGTGCGTTAAAGTTTTCACCACAAGATAATAAAGCATCATAAAGACGAGGAGGCTTGTCTGAAAGTTGTTCAATGTAAAGTTCTAACGTTTCATCAATCGTAGTCAATATGGCATCATCCATGTTTAGTCCATTAACAATATCTGCATAACGCTGAATAATTTCCTTTTTTTTACTTTGATAATCGAGGTTATTTTGAATCTTCTCATACAAACGTATAAGTAAGTCAGTTGTTTTAATATCATCTTTATGTCTTTTGCCCGGCGCTGAGACGATAATAATTTTACGCTCTGGGTCTTCATTTACGATATCTAAAACTTTTTTGATTTGTTTGGCGTCGGAAACTGAACTTCCTCCAAATTTAGAAACTTTCATAATTTTCAACCTTTCTAAAAAATCAGAAATTTTTATTTAGTTTTCTGATTGACCATGGTAATATAGATTTATATTTTCAATATTAAGAATTTTACAAAAATTTAGAATGATTTTATACTAAACCATTATTAAGTATTTTTCAACAGTACAATTGTTTTTCTCAAAAGCATAAACGGAGGTAATATATGAAAGAATTAAATATTGCATTACTTGGTCTGGGAACAGTGGGATCAGGTGTTGTAAAGATTATTGAGGAGAATAGACAACAGATAAAAGACACCATCAATAAAGATATAGTCATCAAACATATATTAGTAAGAGACATTTCTAAAAAGCGTCCGTTAAATATTAATCAATATCATCTTACTGAAGATATTAATGAGATATTAGAGGATGAATCAATTGATATTGTCGTAGAAGTAATGGGAGGGATAGAACCCACAGTTTATTGGTTGAGGACAGCACTGAAGAATAAAAAACATGTTATAACTGCAAATAAAGATTTATTAGCTGTGCATTTAGAACTCTTAGAAAACTTAGCTGAACTAAATGGGGTTGCTTTAAAATTTGAAGCGAGTGTTGCAGGCGGTATTCCAATTGTAAATGCTATCAATAATGGTTTAAATGCCAATAATATTTCTAAATTTATGGGTATTTTGAATGGAACATCTAATTATATTCTTTCTAAAATGACTCATGAACAAACATCATTTGAAGATGCGTTAGATGAAGCTCAAAGATTAGGTTATGCCGAGGCAGATCCAACAGATGACGTTGAAGGTGTAGATGCAGCGAGAAAAGTTGTAATCACATCTTATTTATCTTTTAATCAAGTTATCAAACTTAATGATGTAAAAAGAGTAGGCATAAGTAATACAACTTTATCCGATATTAACGTTGCTAAAAAATTAAACTATAAAATTAAGCTCATTGGTAAAAGTACATATGAAAACGGGCAAGTAACAGCGTCTGTTGAGCCTATGCTCATCCATGAAACACATCAGCTTGCAGCTGTAGAAAATGAATATAATGCGATTTACGTTATTGGTGACGCTGTAGGAGATACTATGTTTTATGGTAAAGGTGCAGGAAGCTTGGCAACAGGTAGTGCAGTAGTTAGTGATTTATTAAATGTAGCGTTATTTTTCGAATCAAATCTTCACACATTACCACCACATTTTGAATTAAAAACAGAAAAAACAAGAGAAATGATTAATGGCGAAGAGTTAGTAGCTATTCATGAAAAATCTAAATATTATGTAGTGATTAACAATTATAAATTGTCGCTTGTCAAACTTGAAAATGAGATAAAGAAACATTTACCGTTACATAAGTCTTTGCAATTAGTTGAACGCGATTGTGAAACTAGTGCGGTTATTGTGATTGGAATTGATCAATCTCCTGAAAAGGTATTAAATAAAGCAGGATTTAATGTTGAAAAGGTATATCCTGTAGAAGGGGTTTAATAAATATGAAAAGATGGCAAGGATTAGTTGAAGAGTTTAAAGAATATTTACCAGTAAATGAAACAACACCTAAATTAACTCTTAATGAGGGTAGTACACCTCTTATTTACTGTAATAATATGTCTGAATTATTAAATATAAATCTATATATAAAGTATGAAGGTGCTAATCCAACAGGTTCGTTCAAAGATCGTGGTATGGTAGTGGCTATGACTAAAGCTAAAGAACAAGGTAAAAAAATTGTTATCTGTGCATCTACCGGTAATACATCTGCAGCAGCATATGCGGCTCGTGCTGGTTTGAAAGCGATTGTTGTAATTCCAGAGGGTAAAATAGCCTTGGGTAAATTATCTCAAGCAGTGATGTATGGTGCGGAGATTGTTTCTATTGAAGGTAACTTTGATGAAGCTTTAGAAATTGTTAAAGAAATAACTGAAGAGAATAATGAAATTGAGTTAGTAAACTCAGTTAATCCATATAGAATAGAGGGTCAGAAAACTGGAGCTTTCGAATTAATAGAACAACTTGATGGCAATGCGCCTGATATTTTAGCCATTCCAGTAGGTAACGCAGGAAATATAACTGCTTATTGGAAAGGATTTGTTGAGTATCATAATAAAAAGAATACTCAATTACCACAACTATTCGGCTTCCAAGCAGAAGGTGCTTCTCCAATAGTTCAAAATAAAGTCATTAAAAATCCTGAAACTGTGGCAACTGCCATCCGAATTGGCAATCCTGCAAGCTGGCAAAAAGCTGTAAATGCACTAAACGAGTCAAATGGTTTAATTGATAGTGTCACAGATGAAGAAATTTTAGAAGCTTATCAAATGATGGCTACAAATGAAGGTATATTTAGTGAGCCTGCGAGTAACGCATCGATTGCAGGTTTAATTAAATTACATCGAGCTGGTAAACTGCCTAAGGGTAAAAAAGCAGTAGCTGTTTTAACAGGTAATGGATTAAAAGCCCCCGATACTGCTATTTCATTATTAGACAATCAAATTCAACTTTTACAAAATAATAAGGAAAGTATTATTAACTACATAAAAGGGGCAATTTAAAATGGAAGAAGTTTTAAAACTCAAAATTCCTGCATCAACTGCAAATCTCGGAGTCGGTTTTGATTCAATAGGTATGGCTTTAAGTAAATATTTGCATATGTCTATAAAAAAGATAAAAGGCACAGTTTGGGAATTTCATTACTATAGTCCTGAGTTAGAAACTTTACCTAAAGATGAAAGCAATTATATCTATAAAATTGCTCAAGATGTTGCTCGTAAGTACAATGTTTTTCTACCATGCTTACAAGTTGAAATGAGAAGTGATATACCACTAGCAAGAGGATTAGGATCATCCGCTTCTGCTTTAGTAGGAGCGCTATATATTGCAAACTATTTTGGTAACATTCAATTATCAAAACATGAGTTATTACAATTAGCAACTGAATTTGAAGGGCACCCAGATAACGTTGCACCTACAATATACGGTGTACTCATATCTGGTTACTATAATCCTGAGAGTAGGGTTACGAATGTGGCTAGAATAGATGTTCCTCATCTAGATGTAATTGTTACTATACCTCCCTATGAACTACGTACAGAAGATTCACGTAATGTGTTGCCAGAAAATTTTTCACATAAGCACGCAGTACAAAATAGTCCGATAAGTAATACAATGATTTGTGCATTAATCCAGCACAAATATAGACTTGCAGGTCAGATGATGGAACAAGATGGTTTTCATGAACCATTCAGAAAATATTTAATATCCGAATTTAAAGAAGTACGTCAATTGTCAAGACAACATCAAGCTTATGCTACGGTAATAAGTGGTGCGGGACCTACAATTTTAACATTGAGTCCTAAAGAGAACAGTGGTAAATTGGTCAGAACTTTAAGAGATAAATTAAAGAACTGTATCTCTGAAATTGTAACTATTAATGAGACAGGTATTGAAGAGGAAGTAGTGTACCTAAAGTCATAAACTATTGTAAACTATAGTTGAGAATGAACTTTTAATAGCTCGTGAAAGGAGTTCTTTACTGTATGAATAAATATAAAATGGTAGTTTTAGACATGGATGATCATTAATGAATAGTGACAATGAATTATCATCCGAAACAAAACCTTATCTCATAGATATTCAAAATAAAGGATATTATGTCGTACTAGCTTCTGGATGTCCTACTGAAGGAATGATTCCAGTAGCAAAAGAATTAAACTTAAATAATTATGGTAGCTATATCATTAGTTATAATGGTGGCAAAACTACGAATATGTTACAAGAGAAGGTAGAAGTAAGTCAAACTGTATCTAAGCAAAACTTTGATTTAATTGTGGATTATTGTAGAGATAGAGGGTTTTTAGTACTTACTTATGATGACGGTCATATTATTCATGATAGTGACCATGAATATATGAATATAGAGTCAGAGCTGACAGGTTTGCCGATGAAATGTGTAGAAGATTTGAAACAGTACATCGTCCAAGATGTGTCGAAAGTTATGGGTGTAGATTATGTAGGTAATATAACAGAAGCACGTATAGATTTGGATGGAATTTTCAATGAAGAAATAGATGTAACTATAAGCAAACCATTTTTCTTAGAATTTATGGCAAAAGATGTATCTAAGGGGAATGCAATAAAAGCGCTTTGTAAGAGATTACAAATTTCACTTGAAGAGGTTATTGTCTTTGGTGATAGCTTAAACGACAAATCTATGTTTGAAGTAGCTGGTTACTCAATAGCTATGGGAAATGCAAGTGATGAATTAAAGAATCTTGCTGATAAGGTAACATTAGATAATAATTCTGGAGGTATCCTACATGCGCTAAGAAATCTCTTATAAAATTTTAAAGGCTTAGGTTATTTTAATTGATAACCTAAGCTTTTTTTATATAGTTTATTTAGCTGTATGTGTCCAATCATGTTTACCTTTGTAGCGCTTAACGTGAGCATAAACTTGATCTGCAGCATAATCAAGATTTGTATAAACTGTTATACTAAAAGCTGATTGATTCTCTTCAAAAGGTTCTTTTAAAAAAACTTCTTTGAGATGAGTAAATAAATCATTCATTTGATTGTGTTTTAAACTAGGGTATTCTCTTAAAGTACGTTTCAATAATCTTCCATTTTTTTCTTCAAGAGATTGTACAACTATAACAAAGCGTTCATCTTGTTTTATAACATCATCGAATAAGTTAGTTTGTCCAACCATGTTATCCACCTCTAAACCGTTTTATTATTAATTATTATACATCATTATTTAAAAATAGAAAATATTGGAAATGACACATTTGATATTGAAATTTTAAAGAAAGGGGTATTTATAAAAAATAAAAAAGGCGATAATTCTATTTAAGAATTATCGCCTCTAGTTATCAATCGCTATAGTTATGTGGTGTTAAATCCATTTCTTTTAATTTCACAAAATGCGTACGCTTAATTATCTTATGCACGAAGTAAATAATTGCTAGAATGAATAATGGTGCAAAGTTTCTAATAACACCTAAAATATTACCAGTTGTAATACTACTAAATGAACTTCCTAATAATAGGAATAATAAAGTGATAATGACTATTATGGGACCTACCGGATAGAATGGCGCTTTATAAGGTAGTAACTCGTCAGGTAGTTTACCTTGTTTCTTGATGGCTTGTCTTAATCTGATTTGTGACCAGATACTTGAACCCCAAACGACAATCACCATAGAACCAATGATATTAAGTAAATTAAATACAGCATTTGCGTTAAATTTAGCATAAACAATAACTAAAATGATAAGGATGTAAGTAGTGATGAGTGCTCTCATTGGTAACTTCGTTCTTTTATTTAACTTCCCAAAAAATTTAGGTGCTTGACCATCTACGCTTAATGAAAACAACATTCTACTTGTTGTATAAATACCTGAATTAGCAGCTGATAATAATGAAGTCAAAATAACAGCATTAATTACAGATGCTGCAAAAGCAATCCCGATTCTATCAAAAACGATAGTAAATGGACTTTGTGAAACAGATTCATTTTTATTTAGTAATAGTGGATCCATATATGGAATGATTGCAGCAATCACAGCTATTGATAACACATAGAATAATAGTATTCTCCAGAAAACTTGTTTAATTGCTTTAGGCATCGATTTTTTAGGGTTATTTGATTCGCCTGCTGTAACAGCTACAACCTCAGTCCCACCAACTGAGAATCCTGCGACTAATAACACACTTAATAAACCTGAAATACCTCCAACAAAAGGTGCTTGTCCTTTAGTATAATTTTCAAAACCATACGAATGGCCACCAAGAATACCAAAAATCATTAATACACCAAATATAATGAAAACGATAATAGTAATTACTTTAATAAGTGACAACCAAAATTCAGTTTCACCAAAAGCTTTAACAGAAAAGATATTAATTAAGAATAAAAAAGTTAAGAAAATTAAACTCCATACAAGTGGACTTAATACTTTAAAGACAGACCAATATTGTAAAACATTAGAAGCAACGATAATGTCTACACTAGTAACGAGTGACCACATGCCCCAGTACAACCATCCCATTGTAAATCCTAATGAGGGGTCTACAAATCGAGTAGAATAAGAGCTGAATGATCCTGACACTGGATAAAATGTTGCGAGTTCTCCAATGGATGCCATTAAAAAATAAAGCATAATTCCTATCAATATATATGCTGATATTGCACCACCAGGGCCAGCTTGGGAAATGACGCTACCCGTTGCTACAAAGAGACCAGTTCCTATAGCACCACCAATAGCAATCATAGATATATGTCTTGAATTAAGACCACGTTTCATATTGTTATCTTCCATACGATGTCTCCCATCTATGTTAAAATATATCCACCATTTTAATCTTTTTGAATACACTATTCAATAACTTTTTAACACTTTAAAGCAAAATTGTTAAATTTTTCTGATTTTTTAAGGTATTTTTAAGAAAGTGTTTATTTGCTATTCCAAAAGGGTTTAATTAAAATATAAACTACAGTGTAGTTATTATAAAATAACAGTATGAGGGGGAGCTAGTTATGTCAAAAAAAGACGGAAAATTAACTGGTTTATTTGGAGCACCGGTGTCAGATAGAGAAAATAGTATGACAGCTGGACAACGTGGTCCATTATTGATGCAAGATGTTTATTATTTAGAGCAAATCTCACACTTTGATCGCGAAGTGATTCCTGAACGTCGTATGCACGCAAAGGGTTCAGGCGCTTTTGGTACTTTTACAGTAACTAATGATATCACTCAGTATACAAGTGCTAAGATCTTTTCAGAGGTAGGTAAACAAACTGAAATGTTTGCGCGTTTCTCTACAGTTTCAGGTGAGCGCGGTGCTGCTGATTTAGAACGTGATATCCGTGGATTCGCTTTAAAATTCTATACTGAAGATGGTAACTGGGATTTAGTAGGTAATAATACTCCCGTATTCTTCTTTAGAGATCCAAAGTTATTTATTAGCTTAAATCGTGCAGTTAAAAGAGATCCACGTACAAATATGAGAAGTCCACAAAACAACTGGGATTTTTGGACAGGCCTTCCTGAAGCACTACATCAAGTTACAATTTTAATGTCTGATAGAGGAATGCCTAAAGGTTTCCGTAATATGCATGGATTTGGATCACATACTTATTCAATGTATAACGACAAAGGTGAAAGAGTTTGGGTAAAATATCATTTCAGAACTCAACAAGGTATAGAAAATTACACTGATGATGAAGCGGCTGAAATTGTTGGTATGGATAGAGATTCTTCACAAAGAGATTTATACAATGCCATTGAAAAAGGAGATTATCCTAAATGGAAAATGTATATTCAAGTTATGACTAAAGAACAAGCTAAAAATCATCCAGATAATCCATTTGATTTAACAAAAGTTTGGTATAAAAAAGATTATCCTCTTATTGAAGTAGGAGAGTTTGAATTAAATAGAAATCCTCAAAACTATTTCTTAGATGTTGAACAAGCTGCATTTGCACCTACTAACATTGTACCTGGACTTGATTTTTCTCCAGATAAAGTGTTACAAGGTCGTTTATTCTCTTATGGAGATGCACAACGTTATCGTTTAGGAGTGAATCATTGGCAAATTCCTGTTAACCAACCTAAAGGTGTAGGCGTTGAGAATTTGTGTCCATTTAGTCGTGATGGTCAAATGCGTTTCTTAGATAATAATCAAGGTGGCGGACCTCATTACTATCCAAATAATCAAGGTGTTTATGATTCACAACCAAAATATAAAAAACCACCATTCCAAACTGATGGAGAGGGATATGAATATAACTACCGCCAATATGATGACAATTATTTTGAACAACCAGGAAAATTATTTAGATTGCAATCTGATGATGCTAAAGAACGTATCTTTACTAATACAGCAAATGCAATGGACGGAGTAACTGAAGATATTAAAGTAAGACACATTCGTCATTGCTATAAAGCTGATCCTGAATATGGAAAAGGTGTGGCTAAAGCTTTAAATATTGATATTAATAATATTGATTTAGAATCTGAAGAAGATGAAACATACGAAAACTTTAAATAAATGAACTAATATTTGTCGATTGCACACCATTTAGTTTTATGATAAAATTTTAAATCGTAAGAATTCCTAAAAACATTAGAAAGGGTGTTAATCGTGCGCGTAAATATTACTTTAGCTTGCACAGAATGTGGCGACCGTAACTATATTACTACTAAAAACAAACGTAACAATCCGGAACGCATTGAAATGAAAAAATACTGCCCGAGATTAAATAAATATACGTTACATCGTGAAACTAAATAATTTCTTATCTTTACAAATACGACAATTTGAAATATGCCAGCCTCTTTGATAATGGAAGAGGCTGTTTTTTATAGAATAAACACTAGCCATTCAACGTAGTTGTATAAGAATTTTTACTTGTATAATTTTACAGATATGTTATTCTATAAAACGTAATAATTACGATTTATAGAAAGAGGTTATATTTTATGGCTAAAAAATCCAAAGTAGTTAAAGAACAAAAAAGACAAGAATTAGTTAATAAATATTACGAATTACGTAAAGAATTAAAATCCAAAGGAGATTATGAAGCTTTACGCAAATTACCGAGAGATTCATCTCCAACAAGATTGACTAGAAGATGTAAAGTTACTGGAAGACCTAGAGGTGTTTTACGTAAGTTTGAAATGTCCAGAATTGCTTTTAGAGAACATGCTCATAAAGGACAAATTCCTGGCGTTAAAAAATCTAGTTGGTAAAATTAAATTAGTTTTTATGTCCATTTACAATAGTAGGAAAACGATGTACAGTTAATAAGGATGAGATTATCTGAATAATATGTGTAAAATCAAAGTAATTATTCGGATTTTAAGAATTATCCTAATTATTGAGACTATTGTAAGGGGTTAAGAATTAAAATGAAGATTTTCGATTATGAAGATATACAATTAATTCCAAATAAATGTATTGTTAATAGTAGATCAGAGTGTGATACTTCAATTAAATTTGGACCACGTACATTTAATTTGCCTGTAGTACCGGCTAATATGCAAACGGTTATGAATGAGAAGCTCGCTAAGTGGTTTGCAGAAAATGACTATTTTTATATCATGCATCGTTTTGATGAAGAAGCAAGAATTCCATTCGTTAGGAAGATGCAAGATGCGGGGTTATTTGCGTCAATTTCAGTGGGCGTTAAAGCAAATGAGTTTCAATTTGTTGAGAAACTCGCTTGTCAATCAATAATACCAGAATATATTACTATTGATATTGCTCACGGACATTCGGATTCTGTTATCAATATGATAAAACATATAAAGAAACATCTACCTGATAGTTTTGTTATTGCAGGTAATGTTGGTACCCCTGAAGGTGTAAGAGAGCTTGAGAATGCGGGTGCAGATGCTACAAAGGTAGGTATTGGACCTGGTAGGGTTTGTATTACTAAAATTAAAACCGGTTTTGGTACAGGAGGATGGCAGTTAGCTGTATTGAATATTTGTAGTAAAGCTGCCAGAAAACCAATCATTGCTGATGGTGGTTTAAGAACACATGGCGACATAGCTAAATCAATAAGATTCGGTGCTTCAATGGTCATGATAGGTTCATTGTTCGCTGCTCATGAAGAATCTCCTGGTGAGACAGTAGAATTAGATGGTAAGAGATATAAAGAATATTTTGGTAGTGCTTCAGAATTCCAAAAAGGTGAACATAAGAATGTTGAAGGTAAAAAAATATTTGTTGAACATAAAGGTTTACTCAATGATACATTGATTGAAATGAGACAGGATTTACAAAGTTCTATTTCTTATGCAGGCGGTAAAGATTTAAAATCTCTAAGAACTGTTGATTATGTTATTGTAAGAAATTCTATTTTTAATGGGGATAGAGACTAACTAAATGTAGTAGGTGAAAGCGATTAAAAGATTTCTGTTGTTTGTTACAGTTTTACTTTGCATAACAATTTTTACATCAATTAGAGAAACTAAACCTTTGATTTATGTTCAACACGAGGTTCGTCAACAAATCGATCATTGGATAGATCAAGATTCAAGTAGTATCGATAGACAGTTAGCCATCCCTAAAAAACAAGAATTTGCAATTAATAATATTCAAATGAATATGTCCAAAAGTGATGTTGAAAACAAACTTGGGCATCAAAAGAGAACGACTACTAGTGCGTATGGAACAACTTGGTATACGTATTACGATAAAGATTACAATAATTTTATTATGGTTAGCTATATCAAAGATCGTGTAAACGCATTATATACAAACCAAAATTTGATATCATCAAAATCTAAGATTAAATACTCAACACCTAAAGATGTCGTTAGAAACAGACTAGGAGAGCCCATTGACTACATCAAAAAAGGTAGATTTCGTTTTCAAGTCAAAAGCGATGAGTATGACATTTTCCATAAAGGATACATTTATACGACTGTTTTTTATGATAAACATAGAAGTAACGGCGTGACTGCATTGCTACAAGTTAGTGAAAATATGGAAAATCGTTTACGGCGTCAATATGGTCCACCATCTAAATCACTTGAAGAAAGCTTTGAATTACAAGATTTTGATTTAGTTAATACAGAAAGAAAGCAACACGGATTAAATACACTAAAGTATTCAGGTCAAGTATCAGATACTGCAAGAAAACATAGTATCAATATGGTAGAAAAAAACTATTTTGACCACAACGACAAAGAGGGACGATCACCATTTGATAGACTAAAAAAGACGGCATAGATTTTAATGCAGCCGCTGAAAATTTAGCTTATGGTCAGCTTAACAGTATACGCACATCAAGGCTTAATGAATTCATTAGAACATAGAAAGAACATTTTAAACCATCAGTTTAAAAATTTAGGTTTAGGTGTAGACTTTAATGATGATAGACAACCATTTTGTACTGAAAATTATACAAGTTAAACGTTTATCTATGATACAGAAGGGTATATTTAACTCGTAAGGATGTAGATAACATGAAAACTAAAAATAAAAAGAATCCAGATGTATTAGATAAGGTAAAAGAAATTTTAAAAAAGAATATTAAAGAGAAGACTCGCTAATTTTAGGTTAGCGAGTCTTCTAATTTATATGAGTAAAGGAGGTCTATGTTTAAAAAGAGAACTGTTGTTACTAGTTACATCTCTCTATATAATCCTATCACTTTACCTACAACAATGACGTTGTCTAAATAAATAGGTTCCATTGAACTATTCTCTGGTTGCAAGCGGTATCGATTCTTTTCTTTGTAAAAACGTTTGACAGTGGCTTCTTCATCTTCAGTCATTGCAACTATAATATCTCCGTTTTCAGCTATATTTTGGCTACGTACAATTACTTTATCTCCATCTAGAATACCTGCTTCTATCATACTTTCGCCAACTACATTTAAAATAAAAATATCACTATTATGAGTTGAAGTTAGATGTTCTGGTAATGGAAAATATTCTTCGATGTTTTCTACTGCAGTAATGGGAATACCTGCTGTAACTTTACCAATAACAGGTACATGGATAGTCTCTTCAACATTAACCTCATCTAATTGATCACTTACAATTTCAATGGCTCTTGGTTTTGTAGGATCTCTTCGGATATAACCTTTTTCTTCTAATCTTGATAGATGACCATGTACAGTTGAACTTGATGCTAATCCAACTGCTTCACCAATTTCCCTTACACTTGGTGGATATCCCTTAGTTTGAACAATATGTTTGATGTAATCATAAATTTCACTTTGACGTTTTGTGAGTTCTCTCATATGTAGGCACTCCTTTTAATTATTTAAATTTATTATAGCATTATTTGAGATCTGAAACAAACATTTGTTCGTTTTATTATTGACAGAGAACGTTTGTTCTGTTAAATTGTTTATACAAACAAATATTCCAGGAGTGAGAATAAATGTTATTCATAAATAAACAAAAATTTTTAACATATATCGCTATTATATTATTATCTTGCGCAGTATTTTTAACTTTCTTTTTAAGTGTAAACCAAAATGTCCAATCAGAACAAACGTACGAAATGACTGATCACGAAATTCATCAGAAAGATACTAATAAATTAGATGATAACTTTAAAGACAAACAAAATACCGAACAGAAAAAACGTCTGTGTTCGCATTGGTAAATTAAGTCTTGTTAATTATTTTATAGATTGATTATAGTAATGAGCGTAACAATTTGGTTATGCTCATTTTTTTGATATATTCTACTCAAGAATTAATAGATGTAAATTTTGGTTAAAATAAAGAATTAATGATAGAAGGAAAAGTGATTTAATATGTCTAGAGAAGATTTAAATATAGAGAGAATTAATGAGTTAGCTAAAAAAAAAAGAGAACAAGGGTTAACGAATGAAGAAGCTAAAGAACAATCTAAATTAAGAAAGCAATATTTAGATTCATTTAGAAAAGGGTTTAAACAACAATTAGAAAGTACTAAAGTCATTGACACAGAAGGAAATGATGTTACACCTGAGAAACTAAAAAGAATTCAAGCTGAGAAGCGTAAAAATAATAATGAATAAATTGACAAGAAATAATCAGAAGGTAGCAATTTGAGTGGATTTATCTGATATTTCTTTATCATTTTAAATTGAAGTAAGTTATAATTAATTTTAGATAATAATTGAAGAAGGGAAGACACAACGATGTTTAACAAAAATGATCAATTGGCTATCGATACAATACGTGCATTAAGTATTGACGCAATCGAAAAAGCAAATTCAGGACACCCGGGATTACCAATGGGAGCTGCTCCTATGGCATATACATTATGGACGCGCCATCTTAATTTTAACCCTCAATCTAAAGATTATTTTAATAGAGATAGATTTATTCTTTCAGCTGGTCATGGTTCAGCACTATTATATAGTTTGTTACACGTATCTGGCAGTTTAGAACTTGAAGAACTTAAACAATTTAGACAATGGGGATCAAAAACGCCAGGTCATCCAGAGTATAGACATACTGATGGTGTAGAGGTTACTACAGGACCTCTTGGACAAGGATTTGCAATGTCAGTGGGAATGGCATTAGCAGAGAATCATTTAGCAGGTAAATTTAATAAAGATCAATTTGATTTGGTTAATCATTACACATATGTTTTGGCATCAGATGGAGACTTGATGGAAGGTATTTCTCATGAAGCAGCTTCATTTGCTGGACATAATCAGTTAGATAAATTAATTGTACTTTATGATTCAAATGATATTTCACTCGATGGTGATTTAGATAAATCGTTCTCTGAAAACACTAAGGAAAGATTTAAAGCATATGGTTGGAATCACATCTTAGTCAAAGATGGTAATAATTTAGAAGAGATTGATAATGCAATTAACACCGCTAAATCTCAACAAGGACCAACAATTATCGAAGTGAAAACAATTATAGGTTTTGGTTCACCTAATAAAGCTGGTTCAAATGGCGTACATGGAGCACCTCTTGGTGAAGATGAAAGAAAGCTTACTTTTAAGGCATATGGTTTAGATCCAGAAAAACGTTTTAATGTACCTGAAGAAGTATATGAAATTTTCCAAACTACGATGTTAAAGCGTGCTAATGAACATGAGGATGCTTGGAAAGCTAAACTTGAGGAGTATAGTGAAGCTTATCCTAAATTAGCAGAGGAATTTAAATTAGCTATTAGTGGTAAACTCCCTAAAAATTATCATAAAGAATTACCAGAGTATGATTTAGGACATAGTGGAGCTTCTAGAGCAGATTCTGGGGAAATCATTCAAAAATTAAGCCAAGCAGTACCTTCATTCTTCGGAGGTTCAGCGGATTTAGCTGGTTCAAATAAATCTAATGTTAAAGAAGCAAAAGATTATAATAAAGAAACACCTGAAGGTAAAAACATATGGTTTGGTGTACGTGAGTTTGCAATGGGAGCTGCAGTGAATGGTATGGCAGCACATGGGGGCCTGCATCCTTATGGTGCTACATTCTTTGTGTTTAGTGATTATTTAAAACCAGCGATACGTCTCTCTTCAATTATGGGACTTAACTCAACATTTATATTTACGCACGATTCAATAGCAGTAGGTGAAGATGGACCTACACATGAACCTATTGAGCAATTAGCAGGTTTACGTGCAATTCCTAATATGAATGTGATACGACCAGCAGACGGTAATGAGACGTGTGTAGCTTGGGAAGTTGCGTTAGAATCTGAACAAACACCAACTTCTTTAGTGTTAACACGTCAAAATTTACCAACATTGAATGTTGATAAAGAGACAGTTGAAACAGGAGTTCGTAAAGGGGCTTATACTGTATTTGAAACGGATC
The DNA here is from genome assembly GCF_900458815.1 of Staphylococcus saccharolyticus. Classification (NCBI taxonomy): domain Bacteria; kingdom Bacillati; phylum Bacillota; class Bacilli; order Caryophanales; family Staphylococcaceae; genus Staphylococcus; species Staphylococcus saccharolyticus. The sequence goes on along the minus strand of NZ_UHDZ01000001.1, from coordinate 1,432,719 downwards.
AACAACCAGAATATTTATTATTGGCTTCTGGCTCAGAAGTTAGTTTAGCGATTGAAGCTGCAAAAGATTTACAAAAGCAAGGTAAAGGGGTAAGAGTTGTATCTATGCCAAACTGGTATGCATTTGAACAACAATCAACAGATTATAAGGAATCAGTACTTCCATCAAATATTACTAAACGTGTAGCAATTGAGATGGCTTCACCACTAGGTTGGCATAAATATGTAGGTACAGAAGGTAAAGTAATTGGTATAGATGGTTTTGGTGCAAGTGCTCCTGGAGGCTTAGTAGTTGAAAAATATGGATTTACTAAAGAAAATATCTTAAATCAAGTTCAAACTTTAAAATAATTATCTATATAATTACAAATGAAACTTAAGATTGCTAGCTAAAACACCTTTTAGTTAGTAACCTTTTAAATTTTAAAAAGGCATTTTCTTATAAAACTAAAATTTGTTATTATTACTTGTGGAAAACAAGAGTTGATAAGTTAAGTACCTCTTGAAATAACTAAGTGAATTTAGTAAAATTCAAAAGGATAAAGAAAGTGGGTGAAACAATGGCTATTTGGGTAGCAATAATTTTAATCATTTTAGCACTTATTGCAGGATTAATTGGTGGTTTCTTGTTCGCAAGAAAATATATGAAAGATTATCTAAAAAAAAACCCACCTATCAATGAAGAAATGCTACGTATGATGATGATGCAAATGGGTCAAAAACCATCTCAAAAGAAAATTAATCAAATGATGACAATGATGAATAAGAATATGAACCAAAATATGTAAGGTGAGTAGAGACTTGATTATAGGACGTTACAGTATATCAAATGTACTGTAACGTTTCTATTTTTTATTGGAGTAAATGGTTAAATTCATTTTATAGTTATATGAATTATCGACATAAAAATTATTTTAAGTTTTAAAAATTTTAAAGTAGTCATAAATGTAGAGATAATGATATACTATCATGTGATGAATTAAGAGTACTAAGTTTATGTTATAAGAGGGTGTCAATTTGGCTTATCTAATTTTTTCTATTGCTGTAGCATTTTTGATGGGGGCAATAGTAATAGTTATCAGAATGAAAGCTCAAAAGTTTCCTGTTAATCAGAAGAAAATTATATTACCTCCAATTTTTATGGCAACAGGAGCTTTAATGTATATAGTTCCATATTTTAGGCTTACTGGTATGGAAATGTTGGAATCTTTAATCTTAGGTGTGTTATTTTCAACAGTTTTAATATGGACATCAAGATTTGAAGTTAAGGGAAGCGAGATTTTTATGAGAAGATCAAAAGCATTCCCAGTCATTTTAATCTCTTTATTAATCATAAGAACTGTCATTAAAATTTTCATTAGCAGTGAAATCAATCCGGGTGAAATCGCAGGAATGTTCTTTTTGTTAGCATTTTGTATGATTGTTCCTTGGAGATTAGCTATGCTTTATAAATACAAAAAGTTAAGGAAAACACTTATTAAATAATACACGTAACCACTTATCATTTTTCGTAAGATAAGTGGTTTTTTACTTGAAAATAAAATTAAAAGATTATAGAATAAAAAAACGAACAAATGTTCTTGTCAGGAGGATGGACATGAAAATTATACATACTGCAGATTGGCATTTAGGTAAAATTTTAAATGGTAAACAATTATTAGAGGATCAGGAATATGTTTTAAATCAATTTGTAAAACACATGGAAATCGAACAGCCTGATGTAATAGCTACTGCAGGAGATTTATATGATACATCATATCCAAGTAAAGAAACGATGGGCTTACTTGAAAATATAATTGCCCATCTAAATATTAATCTTCAAATTCCTATAATTATAATAAGTGGAAATCATGATGGTAAAGAAAGACTAAATTACGGGTCTTCTTGGTTCGAATATAATCATCTTTATATTCGAACAAATTTGGAAAATATCAATAAACCTATCGAAATGAATAATGTTCGATTTTTTACACTTCCTTTTGCTACAGTCAGTGAGGTGCAAAATTTTTTAAAGACGAGGAAATTAATACGCATCAACAAGCATTAAGCTGTTGCTTAAATTATATGTCTCCTCAAATTGATAAAGAGAAAGTGAATATTCTTATAAGTCATTTAACTGTTGAGGGTGGTAAAACATCTGATTCAGAACGCCCTTTAACAATTGGGACAGTTGAATCAGTTCAGCGAAAATCGTTCAAACAATTTGATTATGTAATGCTTGGTCACTTACGTCACCCATTTAGTATCAGTGACAATAATATTAAATACAGTGGATCATTATTGCAATATTCGTTCTCAGAGATTAATCAAATGAAAGGATATCGTATTGTTAATATCTATGACAATGAAATTAAGAATGGTGCTTTCATGCCTTTAAAACCTCTTCGTGAATTAGAAGTTATTGAAGGTGATTATGAAGATATAATTCAAGAAAGAATTACGTGTAAAAGTAAAGATAATTACTTCCATTTTAAATTAAATAATGTTACTCATGTAAATGATCCCATGATGAAATTGAAACAAGTATATCCTAATACTTTAGCTTTAACTAATATTCACTTTGATCATAGTGAAGAGTTTAGAAACATAGAAATAAAAAGGCAAGATGATCAAACAATTATTGAGAATTTTTATATAAATATGACAGATGAGCCATTAAGCGAAATTCAATTAAAGAAAGTAACTGAAGTGTTAAATCAAATTATGAGAAAGGAGGTTTAAACAGTGAAACCTATAAATTTAGAAATGAATAATTTTGGGCCTTTTTTAAAGGAGAATATAGATTTTAGACAAGTCGAAGAGAATCAATTATTTTTAATTAGTGGTAAAACTGGTTCGGGAAAAACAATGATATTCGACGCTATTGTCTATGCGTTGTATGGAGAGGCTTCTACAAAAAGCAGAAAAGAAGGAGATTTACGAAGTCATTTTGCTGATGGAAAATTAGCGATGAGTGTTACCTATGAATTTAACTTAAATGGTAAAATTTTCAAGATACATAGGGAGGCGCCATTTATTAAAGAAGGTAACTCAACTAAAACTCAAGCGAAGTTAGATATTTATGAACTAGTTGATGATAAGTATGAATTAAGAGAAAGTAAGGTTAATCAGGGTAATCAGTTCATCATTCAACTAATGGGCGCTGATGCAAATCAATTTCGTCAACTTTTTATTTTACCTCAAGGTGAATTTAAGAAATTTCTTCAATCTAATAGTAAAGAGAAACAATCTATACTAAGAACTTTATTTAACAGCGAGAGATTTGATGAAATAAGAAATCAATTAGTAGAACAAGTTAGGAATGAAAAAGTTCAAATTGAAAAAAGATATAATCAAATCGATCATTTATGGACTGACTTAGAGGCATTTAATAGTGATAAGTTAGAAGAATTTAAAGGCTTGCAGAGCTCCCAAATTGATAAAATTATACAGATTTTACCTGTTTTAGAGAGTGCAAAAGAAGAAAAGGCAACTATAGAAAATGAATTGGAAGAATTAACTCATAAGTACGATGTTAATCATGAACTGCAACATAACTTAGATGCATTACATAGAGAAAAGGAACAATTTGAAAAATTAAAATCAGAACAAATTGAAATTGAAAACTTAAAGCAAGAGTTAAAGCAAATTCAAGAGTCTAATGTGCTTATTAATAATTACAAAAGGCAACAAGTTGTCAAAAAAGAGATAAACACATTAAATACATCGATTAAACAAACTAAAAATAAAGAAATTGAAATTAAACAAGATCATCAAAAATTACAAGCAGAATTAGATAAACTTTTGTCGAATGAAGATAATATTAAAGTTATCAATGATTATCTAGAAGTGAATGCTAATTTTTATAAAAATATTAATACTTTCATAGATAGTTATAAACAAAAAACGTTATTAAAAGAGAAAATCATTGAAATTAAACAAGATTATCATACACTAAAAAGTAAAAAAGAAAAATTGCGAAATCAAATAAGTGATAAGACTAAAGATTATGAAATTATTGATAATTATACAAATGAGATTAACAACATTAAACTACTTATCGATGCAACTGAAAGATATATCAAAGAGGAGCAGCAATTTAAAAAAATTCAACAAGAACAATTATTAAAACATGAGGAATTAAAAGAACTGGAAACTAAACTAGGTGATATTGAACTACTTATCTCGAAAATAGATTCAATTCAGACTGATTTGAATAATAAAGAAACTTTTGTTAATGAGATTAAATCAGCTCTTTCAATAGGAGATACGTGTCCTATTTGTGGTAATGTGATTCATTCATTAGGTCAACGTATCGATTTTAATTCAATTGCTACTAAGAAACAAAAAATTGAACAACTTGAAAAAAAGAAACTTTCTATTAGAGAATCTATAATAAAAACTAAGAGTAGATTAGATGAGCTTAGAGATAGAGAAAAAGAATTGAATTTTAAACAACAAGAGCAACAAAATTTAGGTGAACTTAGACAACAACTAGATGTAAAAGAAAAGGCGAAGCAAAAACAACAAGAGCACAATAAAATGATTGAAAATGTTGAAGAGAAAGAAAATGAAATTGAAAAAGAAAGTCATCGTCTCGATTTAAAATTAAGTGATAAAGAAGCGCAGATTAAACAAATTGAAACTAAGATAAACGATTTCGAAAGTAATACAGAATTTCAATCAGTTAGTACATTTGAAAAATACTATATAGAACAAAAAGTAAAAGTACAAAATCATATTGAATCTAAAGAACAGTTAAGTGAAAAAATAACTAAGTTAGCCAATGATTTAAGTATTGAAGAAAATAATATTCAACATTTTGTTACGCATTTAAAAACTGTAATAACAGAAGATGAAGAATTAGATTTAAAGATTAAAAATGAAATGAAACAACTAGGGTTTGACTCGGTTAAGCAAATTGAAGAAGCGTTATGTCTGAATAATCAAAAAGAAGATATAGAAGAAAGAATCAATAACTTTAATAAAAAATATCAAAGTTTTGAAATAGAAATAGAAAGATTGAGTCAACTTGTTAAAGATAAAAAATTAGAAAATTTAGACAAATTAAAAGAAAAGGTTGTACTAAAAAGACAGAAATTGGATCAAATTAATTCAGAGACTGTTGCAATAAAATGTAAAAATGAAAACAATTTAAAAAATATAAATAAAATTAAAGGATTTGTTGAAATATTAAACGATGAATTAAAAGACCAGAAAGAAATATTTTTATTAACTGAAATTCTCTCAGGAAAAAATAGTCGTAAACTCATGCTCGAAAATTATGTATTGATTTATTATTTGGAAAAAATCATTTTACAAGCAAATCAAAGGTTGTCGGTAATGAGTGGCAATCGTTATCAATTAGTCAGAAGAGAAGCAGTTTCACAAGGGTTTAGTGGATTAGAAATTGATGTATTTGATTTTCATTCTAATAAATCTAGACATATCAGTTCGCTTTCTGGTGGTGAAACATTCCAAGCTTCATTAGCTTTAGGATTGAGTGAAGTTGTTCAACAAGAATCTGGTGAAATTAATTTACAATCTATGTTCATAGACGAAGGTTTTGGAACTCTAGATCAAGAAACACTTGAAACAGCTATTGATACGTTAATTAATTTGAAATCCTCAGGTAGAATGGTAGGTATCATTTCTCATGTAAGTGAATTAAAACAACGTATTCCATTGATTTTAGAGGTTTCTAGTAGTCAATATCATAGTAGTACAAGATTTAGAAAAAATTGAGAAACAAGGAAAAAGACTAAGGCAGGGGTAATTGCCTTAGTCTGATATATACTTAATTACATATTATTTTTCTCTAAGTAAATCTCTAATTTCTGTTAATAAAACAGTATTTTCTTCAATTTCATCATCATCTTTTTTCATAATTGTATTAGCCATCTTAACAAAAATAAATAAAGCAAAAGCAACAATAATGAAATCAATTATAGATTGTATGAAAAGACCATACTTTATTCCCCAAAAAGACCAGTCTTTAGCGAAATCAACAGAACCGAAAATTTTGCCAATTAATGGCATGATTATGTATTGAACCAAGGAAGTAACAATTTTATTAAATGCAGCTCCCATAACTACTGCAACTGCTAAATCTAGTACACTTCCTTTAAGTGCAAAGTCTTTAAATTCTTTAAGCATAATACAAATCCTTTCTATTAAAATATGATAACAATTATACAACATATAAATATTTTAGCAAATGTCACAATTATGTGAATTTGATTAAGTTTAAGACGTTTGTTACTCTATAAAGGTACATTAGTAAAGTTATAATTTTTAATTTTACTACTTTGAAAATTAAATAATTGGATGAAGGGAGTAATTAATTATGAATTCTTCTTCTCAAGAGAAGGAAAATAAGAAGTTTTCTTCAGTATTCATCTATAGTTCGATTATCGTTGCTATTGTCGTAATTATAGGTGCTTTCTGGCCTGAAAAATTCGATAGTGTTACTAATGTAGTTAAGATGTGGATTACTGATAAGTTAGGTTGGTATTACTTAATTTTAACCACAGTTATCGTGTTCTTCTGTATCTTCTTAATCTTCAGTCCTATTGGGAAACTTAAACTCGGTAAGCCAAATGATAAACCTGAATTCAACACTATTTCATGGTTTGCAATGTTATTCAGTGCTGGAATGGGTATTGGATTAGTATTCTACGGAGCTGCTGAACCTATGGCTCATTTTGCCTCTCCACCAACTGCTAATCCAGAAACTACTAAAGCTTATACTGAATCATTAAGATCAACTTTTTTCCACTGGGGATTCCATGCTTGGGCTATTTATGGTGTTGTAGCACTTGCTTTAGCTTATTCTCAATTCCGTAAAGGAGAACCTGGATTAATTTCAAGAACATTACGTCCAATTTTAGGTAATAAAGTAGAAGGGCCTATAGGAACTTTAATCGACGTTCTTTCAGTATTTGCTACTCTAGTTGGTGTAGCAGTATCTTTAGGAATGGGTGCCTTACAAATAAATGGTGGTTTACATTATTTATTTAAAATACCAAATAATATTTTCGTTCAAGGTATTATTATTGTTGTTGTAACAATTTTATTTATTGCTAGTGCTTGGTCAGGGTTAAGTAAAGGTATTCAATATTTGAGTAACTTGAATATTGGTTTAGGAGCAATACTAATGATTGTTACATTAATTATTGGTCCTACAGTATTAATCCTAAATATGATGACAAGCTCTACAGGTAGTTTATTAAATACATTCTTATTTAATAGTTTGGATACTGCAGCATTAAATGGGCAAAAACGTGATTGGATGTCAACTTGGACATTGTACTATTGGGGTTGGTGGTTAAGTTGGAGTCCATTCGTTGGTGTATTTATTGCTCGTGTATCTAAGGGACGTTCAATCAGAGAATTTATTTCTGGTGTATTATTAGTTCCTGCACTTGTTAGTTTTATTTGGTTCAGTGTGTTTGGAGTACTAGGAATTGAAACAGGTAAGAAACATCCTGAATTATTCAAAATGTCACCTGAAACACAATTATTTGGTGTATTCAATCACGTACCTTTAGGAATTGTATTATCGATTATTGCGTTATTATTAATTGCATCTTTCTTCGTTACTTCAGCTGACTCAGCTACTTTCGTTTTAGGTATGCAAACAACATTTGGTTCATTAAATCCAAGCAGCATAATCAAGGTTACATGGGGAATTGCTCAAGCACTTATTGCATTTGTTCTATTATTAGCTGGCAGCGGCGATGGTTCTGAAGCCTTAAATGCTATTCAAAGTGCGGCAATTATAAGTGCCTTCCCATTCTCTTTCGTAGTTATAATGATGATGATTAGTTTCTATAAAGATGCCAACCAAGAGCGTAAATTCCTTAGCTTAACGCTGACACCTAATAAACATCGTTTACAAGAGTATGTGAAATATCAACAACAGGATTATGAATCGGATATTTTAGAAAAAAGAGAAGTTAGACGAAATAAAGAAAAATAAAGCTTTTTAAATAAAACCAATAAGTATGTCTTATTCATACATGCTTATTGGTTTTTATTTTAAAAATGAAATATCTCTAAATGTGAATGATAACCATTCTCAATTAATAATATTTACTTATTGCACTAATGTTAAATGATAACTTTTACTTATCTAATCTGATTAAAAATATAAAATGAAAATGAGATGTTTTCTGATATTACATAGTTGTCTTGATAAACATATAATAATACAATTTAATTAATGGCATATAAATATATAGAAATATCAAGGGGGATATTAAATGGCTTCTAATATTAAAGAACAATCAAAGAAACATTTTCAATTAAATGATCAATCATATACTTATTATGATTTAAATACGTTAGAAGAACAAGGTTTAACTAAAATTTCAAAATTACCTTATTCTATTCGTGTTTTATTGGAATCTGTTTTACGTCAAGAAGATGACTTTGTCATTACAGATGACCATATTAAAGCATTAAGTGAATTTGGAAAGGAAGGCAATGAAGGTGAAGTACCTTTTAAACCTTCGAGAGTAATTTTACAAGATTTCACGGGTGTACCTGCAGTTGTTGATTTAGCTTCATTACGTAAAGCTATGAACGATGTGGGAGGGGATATTAATAAAATTAATCCTGAAGTACCAGTTGATTTAGTAATTGATCACTCTGTACAGGTTGACAGTTATGCAAATCCTGAAGCATTAGAGCGAAACATGAAGTTAGAATTTGAACGTAATTATGAACGCTATCAATTTTTGAACTGGGCAACTAAAGCATTTGATAATTATAATGCTGTACCACCAGCAACAGGTATCGTTCATCAAATTAACTTAGAATATTTAGCCAATGTTGTTCATGTAAGAGATGTTGATGGCGAACAAACTGCCTTCCCAGATACATTAGTCGGTACTGATTCTCATACAACTATGATTAATGGTATTGGTGTTCTAGGTTGGGGTGTTGGTGGTATTGAAGCTGAAGCTGGTATGTTAGGTCAACCTTCTTACTTCCCAATTCCTGAAGTTATTGGTGTGCGATTAACAAACGCATTACCTCAAGGTTCCGCTGCAACTGATTTAGCTCTACGTGTGACTGAAGAATTACGTAAAAAAGGGGTAGTAGGTAAATTTGTAGAGTTCTTTGGTCCAGGTGTTCAACATTTACCATTAGCTGATAGAGCTACAATTGCAAACATGGCTCCTGAATATGGCGCAACTTGTGGATTCTTCCCAGTAGATGAAGAATCACTTAAATACATGAAATTGACTGGACGTAAAGATGAGCACATTGAATTAGTTAAAGAATACTTACAACAGAACCACATGTTCTTTGATGTTGAAAAAGAAGATCCAGAATATACTGATGTTATTGATTTAGATTTATCCACTGTAGAAGCTTCATTATCAGGTCCTAAGCGACCTCAAGATTTAATCTTCTTAAGTGATATGAAAAAAGAATTTGAAAAATCAGTTACTGCTCCTGCAGGAAATCAAGGACATGGTCTAGATAAAAGTGAATTTGATAAGAAGGCCGAAATTAATTTTAATAATAACTCAACAGTAACAATGAAAACAGGGGACATTGCAATTGCTGCTATTACGTCTTGTACGAACACATCTAACCCATATGTTATGTTGGGGGCTGGTTTAGTTGCTAAAAAAGCTGTCGAAAAAGGACTTAAAGTACCTGAATTTGTTAAAACTTCTTTAGCACCAGGTTCTAAAGTTGTTACTGGGTACTTGAGAGATTCTGGATTACAAGAATATTTAGATGACTTGGGCTTCAATTTAGTTGGTTATGGTTGTACGACATGTATTGGTAATTCAGGACCTTTATTACCTGAAATTGAAAAAGCAGTCGCTGATGAGGATTTATTAGTTACTTCAGTGTTATCTGGTAACCGTAACTTTGAAGGGCGTATTCATCCTTTAGTTAAAGCTAATTATTTAGCATCGCCACAGTTAGTTGTAGCATATGCATTATCAGGTACTGTAGATATTGATTTACAAAATGAACCAATCGGTCAAGGAAAAAATGGTGAAGATGTTTATTTACAAGACATTTGGCCTTCAATTCAAGAAGTATCAGATACAGTAGATAAAGTTGTTACACCTGAACTATTCTTAGAAGAGTATAAAAATGTATACAATAATAATGAAATGTGGAATGAAATCGATGTTACTGATGAACCACTTTATGATTTCGATCCGAATTCAACATATATTCAAAATCCTACATTCTTCCAAGGTTTATCAAAAGAGCCTGCAACAATAGAACCATTAAAAGATTTAAGAGTTATGGGTAAATTTGGTGACTCAGTTACAACAGACCATATTTCTCCAGCAGGGGCTATTGGTAAGGATACACCAGCTGGTAAGTATTTATTAAATCATGATGTACCTATTCGTAATTTCAACTCTTACGGTTCCCGTCGTGGTAACCATGAGGTAATGGTACGTGGTACATTTGCGAATATTCGTATCAGAAACCAACTTGCTCCAGGTACAGAAGGTGGCTTTACTACTTATTGGCCAACTGAAGAAAGTATACCAATCTATGATGCTGCAATGAAATATAAAGAAGATAGCACTAGATTAGCGATTTTAGCAGGTAATGATTACGGTATGGGTTCATCACGTGACTGGGCTGCTAAAGGGACAAATTTACTTGGAGTTAAAACAGTTATTGCACAAAGCTATGAGCGTATTCATCGATCTAACTTAGTTATGATGGGGGTTTTACCACTTCAATTCCAACAATGTGAGTCAGCAGATTCTCTAGGTCTTGATGGTAGAGAAGAAATTTCGGTATATATTTCTGAAGATGTGCAACCACATGATTTAGTAACAGTTGAAGCTAAAAAAGAAAATGGCGAAGTTATTAATTTTAAAGCAATTGTGCGATTTGATTCATTTGTTGAATTAGATTACTATCGCTATGGTGGTATTTTGCAAATGGTATTAAGAAATAAATTAGCTCAATAATTAGTATTCAATATTAATAGAATTATAAATGACATATAGTTGCCGTGCTAACCATTGTGTTGGCATGGTTTCTTTGTGTTATGCTAATTTAAGATTGAGAAAAGTAGAGCTGAAAGAAGGACAATAATATGATTTACAGTTTAACTGAAATTGAAGCAAGGTATCAAGAAACAGATAAAATGGGTGTTATCTATCACGGAAATTATGCCACATGGTTTGAGGTCGCTCGGACAGATTAAATAAAGAAGGTAAAGATGTGTAGGCCTTGAAAACTTGTAAAAAAGAAGTGAGTAAGAGTAACCCACTTCTTTATGTTTTTATATGGTACAGTAATTTAACATCAATTACTTTTATTACACATCATCTTTATTCACTTTTTGCGAAATAAAATTTCATCTTCGTGTTCGTGGTCGACTATATCCACTACTATTTCATCATCTTCGAAATACCATATATCATTGGTTGCAACAACTATGTCTAAACCAAAATAGTTTTTTTTCAAATCCTATATCTATACGATTTCTATGCTCTACATTAATCGCAGGACTAAACCCTTGCTTTAATTGAAATTCTCCACCATATCTAATAAAAAATTGAAGTACTTTATTTTGTTTAGGTAAACCCAGCTCATTTTTAAACCATTCTACTGCTTCTTGTGTCAATTCAATATTCATTGCTGTTACCTCCAATTTAATCAAAAATTGCATTTTTTTATAAAGTTAGCCGAATTATAGCACAGAATACATGAAAGCGTAATCTTTAATAGAAATTGTTCGATTAATTGTCTTGTTTTATAAAATTATATAACAAATACTAGAATCTTACCCGATTCTAGTATTTGTATTCCTCATTTTAAGTTACATCCATTTAATCTTAGGTTCTTCGCCTTTGAAGATTCTAACAATATTGGATTTATGTCGTATGATTAAAATTATTGATACTATTCCACATACTGCGAGTAGTATATAGTCATGAATTATAATAGAACCAATGACACAACTAATTGCAGCTACAATACTTGATAAAGAAACATATTTAAAAATCTTTAGCACACTAAAAAAGATAATAGCTAAAATTAAGAGTAAAATTGGATTAACTCCTAGTACCACTCCGGCACTTGTAGCAACAGCTTTACCACCTTTAAATTTAAGGTAAATTGGATAAACATGTCCCAAAATTGCAAACAGCCCTACGATTAAACCGTGAGTGAAAAATGTGCTGACAACCCCATCAGCATGAACTGGGAACCATAATGGGAAAAAGACTGTTATAAATCCCTTAAAAATATCTAAAAAAGTTACGACGAAACCAGCCGGCCTCCCTAAAACACGAAAGCTATTTGTCGCACCAGTATTGCCACTTCCATATTGTCTAATATCTTTTTTTAAAAATAATTTACCAATAACTAATCCACTTGGAAATGCGCCGATTAAATAACTCAAAATCAACATGACGACAATCATCATAAAAACTTACACATCCTTTAGTGACTTAGCTTTATTTTACCATATTCATTATTAATTAGAACATTGTTAATTCATTTTAATCAAATAATGTTATCAAGACAATACGATTGTGTAAATGATACTTGCAATTTAAGTCAATTTATATAAGAATAACTATTGTATAGTTTTAAAAACGAACGTACGTTTGTAGGAGGGCGAAATCATTGGCAATGAATAAACAAAATAATTATTCAGATGATTCTATTCAGGTACTTGAAGGTCTTGAAGCAGTTAGAAAACGACCTGGGATGTACATAGGATCAACTGATAAACGTGGATTACACCATCTCGTATATGAAGTTGTCGATAACTCCGTCGATGAAGTATTAAATGGTTATGGTGACGAAATCACTGTAACTATAAATCAAGATGATAGTATATCTGTGGAAGACAATGGTCGTGGGATGCCAACGGGTATACATGCTTCTGGTAAACCAACAGTTGAAGTTATCTTTACTGTTCTCCATGCAGGAGGTAAATTTGGTCAAGGTGGTTATAAGACTTCTGGTGGACTTCACGGAGTGGGTGCATCTGTTGTTAATGCACTTAGTGAGTGGCTTGAGGTTGAAATACATAGAGACTGGAATATTTACACGCAAAGTTTTAAAAATGGTGGCATGCCAGCTACAGGTTTAAATAAAAAAGGGAAAACTAAAAAGACAGGTACGAAAGTCACTTTCAAACCTGATTTAGAAACCTTTAAAACAACAACATCATTTAATTTTGATGTTTTGAGTGAACGTTTACAAGAATCTGCATTTTTATTAAAAAATCTAAAAATCACACTTACAGATTTACGTAGTGGAAAAGAACGTGAAGAAGTCTATCATTACGAAGAAGGTATTAAAGAATTTGTAAGTTACGTGAATGAAGGAAAAGAAGTATTACATGATGTAACTACTTTTTCAGGACTTTCTAATAGAATTGAGGTAGACGTAGCTTTCCAATATAACGATCAATATTCCGAAAGTATCCTTAGTTTTGTTAATAACGTACGAACTAAAGATGGTGGTACACATGAAGTAGGGTTTAAAACTGCTATGACTCGTGTTTTTAATGATTACGCGCGTCGTATTAATGAATTAAAAGAGAAGGATAAAAATTTAGATGGTAATGATATTCGCGAAGGTTTAACTGCAATTATATCAGTACGTATTCCTGAAGAATTACTTCAATTTGAGGGTCAAACAAAATCTAAGTTAGGAACCTCAGAAGCAAGAAGTGCTGTCGATTCCGTGGTTTCAGAAAAATTACCTTATTACTTAGAAGAAAAAGGGCGGTTATCTAAATCATTAGTTAAAAAAGCAATTAAAGCTCAACAAGCACGTGAAGTAGCACGAAAAGCTCGAGAAGATGCGCGTTCAGGAAAGAAAAATAAACGTAAAGATACACTGCTTTCAGGTAAATTAACGCCAGCTCAAAGTAAAAATACTGATAAGAATGAACTTTATCTTGTTGAGGGTGACTCAGCTGGTGGTTCTGCAAAGCTTGGGCGAGATCGTAAATTCCAAGCAATACTACCTTTACGTGGTAAAGTCATTAATACAGAAAAAGCTCGATTAGAAGATATTTTTAAGAATGAAGAAATTAATACTATCATTCATACTATTGGAGCTGGTGTGGGTAATGATTTCAAAATAGAAGATAGTAACTATAATAGAGTTATCATTATGACTGATGCTGATACAGATGGAGCTCATATTCAGGTACTGTTGTTGACATTCTTCTTTAAATATATGAAACCTCTGGTTCAAGCTGGTCGTGTATTTATAGCTTTACCGCCTTTATATAAATTAGAAAAAGGAAAGGGTAAATATAAAAAAGTAGAATATGCATGGACTGATGATGAATTAGACAAACTTCAAAAAGAATTAGGAAAAGGATTCACGTTGCAACGTTACAAAGGTTTAGGTGAGATGAATCCTGAGCAATTATGGGAAACAACAATGAACCCTGAAACGCGTACATTAATTCGCGTTCAAGTAGAAGATGAAGTCCGCTCATCTAAACGTGTGACTACGCTCATGGGTGATAAGGTTGCTCCTCGACGTGAGTGGATTGAAAGTCATGTGGAGTTTGGAATGCAAGAGGCCCAAAGTATATTGGACAATAAAGAGGTTCAAGTACTTGAGAATGAAGAATATATTGAGGAGGAAATGAATTGAGTGAGATAATTCAAGATTTGTCACTTGAAGATGTTATTGGTGATCGCTTCGGACGTTATAGTAAATATATTATTCAAGAACGTGCGTTGCCAGATGTTAGAGATGGTTTGAAACCAGTTCAACGTCGTATTTTATTTGCAATGTACTCAAGTGGTAATACTTTTGATAAAAATTTCCGTAAAAGTGCTAAAACAGTCGGTGATGTTATCGGTCAATACCACCCTCATGGTGATTCTTCAGTATATGATGCAATGGTACGTTTAAGTCAAGATTGGAAGTTACGTCATGTTCTCATAGAAATGCATGGTAATAATGGTAGTATTGACAATGATCCACCCGCAGCAATGCGTTATACAGAGGCTAAATTAAGTCAATTATCTGAGGAACTTTTAAGAGATATCAATAAAGAAACTGTCTCTTTCATTCCAAACTATGACGATACAACATTAGAGCCGATGGTATTACCTTCAAGATTTCCTAATTTACTTGTAAATGGTTCTACAGGTATTTCATCTGGTTATGCAACTGATATTCCTCCGCATAACTTAGCAGAGGTCATTCAAGCTACTTTGAAATATATTGACAATCCAGATATCAGCGTAAGCCAATTAATGAAATATATTAAAGGACCAGATTTCCCGACTGGTGGTATTATTCAAGGTGTTGACGGTATTAAGAAAGCATACGAGACTAGTAAGGGTAAAATCGTTGTACGTTCACGCGTAGGTGAAGAAGATTTAAGAAGTGGACGAAAGCAATTAATTGTTACTGAAATACCTTATGAAGTTAATAAGAGTAGCTTGGTTAAACGAATTGATGAGTTACGCGCGGATAAAAAAGTAGATGGCATCGTAGAGGTACGTGATGAAACAGATAGAACTGGATTACGTATAGCAATTGAATTGAAAAAAGATGTAAATAGTGAATCAATTAAGAACTATTTATATAAGAATTCAGATCTCCAAATTTCTTATAATTTTAATATGGTTGCTATTAGTGATGGTCGTCCTAAACTTATGGGTCTTAGAGATATCGTTGAGAGCTATTTAAACCATCAAATAGAAGTTGTAACAAATAGAACGCGTTATGATTTAGATCATGCTGAGAAGCGTATGCATATTGTAGAAGGTTTGATGAAAGCTTTATCTATACTTGATGAAGTGATTACTTTGATTCGAAATTCGAAGAATAAAAAGGATGCCAAAGATAATTTGGTAGCTAAGTATGACTTTACAGAAGCCCAGGCTGAAGCAATAGTTATGCTACAATTATATAGGTTAACTAATACTGATATTGAAGCTTTACAAGAAGAACATGATGAACTAGAAGCACTTATTAAAGAGCTTAGAAATATTCTTGATAATCATGAAGCTCTCTTAGCAGTTATTAAAGATGAATTGAATGAAATTAAGAAGAAATTCAAAGTTGATCGTTTATCCACAATAGAAGCTGAAATTTCAGAAATTAAAATCGATAAAGAAGTTATGGTACCTAGTGAAGAAGTTATTTTAAGTATGACACATCATGGTTATATTAAACGTACATCAACTCGTAGTTTTAATGCGAGTGGTGTAACAGAAATAGGTTTAAAAGATGGCGACCGTTTATTAAAATATCAAGAGGTTAATACTCAAGATACAGTTCTAGTATTTACAAATAAAGGCCGTTACCTGTTTATACCTGTGCATAGACTTGCTGATATTCGATGGAAAGAATTAGGTCAACATGTCTCACAAATAGTACCTATAGACGAAGATGAACAAGTTATTGATGTATTTAATGAGAAAGATTTCAATCATCAAGCGTACTATATCATGGCAACTAAAAATGGCATGATTAAAAAGAGCAGCTTACATCAATTTAAAACTTCTAGATTTAATAAGCCATTAATTGCTATTAAAGTGAAAGAGCAAGATGAAATTATTAATGTTATGCGTCTTGAATCTGATCAACTTATTACGGTCCTTACGCATAAAGGAATGTCACTGTCATACTCTACTGAAGAGCTCTCTGATACAGGTTTAAGAGCTGCAGGAGTCAAATCTATTAATCTTAAAGATGAAGATTTTGTAGTAATGACACAAGATATTAATCATTCAGACTCTGTAATTATGGTTACACAACGAGGTGCCATTAAGCGTATAGATTATAGTGTTATTCAAGTTGCTAAACGTGCTCAACGAGGTATAACTTTATTAAAAGAATTGAAGAAAAATCCTCATCGAATCGTTGCAGCGGCAGTTGTTAAAGAAGGTCAAGAAACGTATACTGTACTTTCAAAAAATAATGAAGAATCTGGCAATATTAAAGATGTTCATTTATCAGAACAATATACCAATGGTTCATTCATTATTGATATGGATGATTTTGGTGAAGTAGAAAATTTGGTTCTAGAGTAAAAGTATATGCAACTGCAAAATAAAATGATAAAATAAAAATTAATAATATTAACAAAAATGAGTACAAGGGATTTATGTCTAATTTAAGCTATCAAAAATGAATGTGATATGATTTCAATATAGTAATTCTAAATTTTTGATGATAAATATACAGCATAAATCTCTTAGTGCGTTTAAGACTATTAATTTAAGTGGATGAGAGGGATTCGGTTTGCAAGATTTTGATAATTTAATTCCTGGCTGGTTTAAGAATTTCGTTCAAGTCGGGAATGATTTGATATGGTCTCAGTATCTTATTGGACTACTATTAACTGCAGGTTTTTTCTTTACAATTAGCTCTAAATTCATTCAACTAAGAATGTTACCTGAAATGTTCAGAGCTTTAACTGAAAAGCCAGAAACTCTAAGTAGTGGTGAAAAAGGAATATCACCCTTCCAGGCCTTTGCGATTAGTGCAGGATCTCGAGTGGGCACTGGTAATATTGCTGGTGTTGCTACTGCTATCGTTTTAGGTGGGCCTGGAGCAGTATTTTGGATGTGGATTATTGCATTTATTGGTGCAGCTAGTGCATTTATGGAAGCAACGCTTGCACAAGTTTTTAAGGTTCATGACAAAGAAGGCGGATTCCGTGGGGGACCAGCATATTACATAACTAAAGGGCTTAATCAAAAATGGTTAGGTATTGTCTTTGCAGTCTTAATAACTATTACATTTGCCTTTGTATTTAACACTGTACAAGCTAATACTATTGCTGAATCGCTTAGTACACAGTATCATATTAGTCCAGTAATCACTGGTATTATTTTAGCAATCATCACTACAACTATAATATTTGGTGGTGTGCGTAGTATTGCTACATTGTCTTCACTCATTGTACCTATTATGGCAATTATTTACATAGGAATGGTATTAGTCATTTTATTATTGAATATTGATCAGATTGTTCCAATGATTGGTACTATTATTAAAAGTGCTTTTGGTGTTCAACAGGTTACAGGCGGAGCTATAGGTGCTGCTATTCTGCAAGGTATTAAACGTGGTTTATTCTCTAATGAAGCTGGTATGGGTTCTGCCCCGAATGCAGCTGCAACTGCTGCTGTACCACATCCAGTTAAACAAGGTTTAATTCAATCTTTAGGTGTATTTTTTGATACTATGCTAGTTTGTACTGCAACAGCAATCATGATTTTATTATATTCTGGTTTGAAATTTGGTGAGAATGCGCCACAAGGTGTAGCTGTTACACAATCTGCTTTGAATGAGCATTTAGGATCTGCAGGAGGTATTTTCTTAACTGTAGCTGTTACTTTATTTGCATTTTCATCAGTTGTAGGTAATTACTATTACGGACAATCAAATATTGAATTTTTATCTAATAATAAAGTTCTTTTATTCATATTTAGATGTTTTGTTGTTATCCTAGTATTTATCGGCGCAGTTGCTAAAACTGAAACTGTTTGGAATACTGCCGATTTATTCATGGGTCTTATGGCTATTGTTAACATCATTTCAATCATTGGACTCTCCAATATCGCATTTGCTGTTATGAAGGATTATCAAAGACAAAGAAGAGAGGGCAAAAAGCCTGTCTTTAAGCCTGAGAATTTAGAAATCAATTTATTTGGTATTGAATGTTGGGGACACCAAACTCATATACATGAGTATCATAAATAATTAAATTATAAGTATTACGACTTGATACTCATTCATATTAAAGTATCAAGTCGTTTTTTATAAAAGAATAAAAATGTCATACTTGTGTATAATTTTCTACTAACTTGTTTACTTTTCATTTTAAAAAAATAGCATTATAATTTTAATAATGACATTAGAAAGGTGATTATGATGAGTAAGTACGAAATAACAAAAACGTTAAATAATAACGTCATCATATGCACAAGTAATAATCAAGAAGTTGTCTTAATAGGAAAAGGTATAGGATTTAATAAAAAAGTTGGAATGATAATTCACGATGATGCTTCAATTGAAAAAGTATATAAATTAGAGCAGCAACAACAGCAAGAACATTATAAAACGCTTGTTGAACTTGGTGAAGATCACGTTGTTCAAGCAGTTATAGAATCGGTGAATATCATTGCTGAATCAGGTATGATTACAGACGACAAAAATTTAATTGTTGCACTTACTGATCATATCATCTATGCATATAAAAGACTTAAACAAAATCAAATGATTTCTAATCCATTTGCAATTGAAACTAAACATCTCTATAGTGATGCTTATGAAGTAGCTAAGAGGGTAATTAATAAATTAAATCAAACATTAGATGTATATTTTCCAGAAGATGAAATAGGCTTTATAGCGCTACATATCGCTTCTAATTCTAAAAAATTATCTATTCATGACATCTCAGTGGTAAATAAATTAATCAATAAAAGTATGACTATTATTGAAACAGACTTGAAACATGAAATAAATAAAACAACAATTCAGTATCAACGTTTTATTAGGCATATACAATTTTTAATATACAAGCTTAATAAAGGTGAATACATAGAAGCACAAGATAACTTTATAATGATGGTCAAAAATTTATATCCTAGATGTTTTAATACTGCTTATAAAATCTTGAAAATGATCCAAAGAGAGTTTAATGTTAATGTATATGAATCAGAGATTGTCTATCTTACTTTGCATATTTATCATTTCGAAGCACAAATTAATAAAAAGTAAAATCTAAAAATAAAACATTTTAGCAATTATGATTTAAATCAATCAATTTGTGTTATGACAAATATTGTGCTTTCAAATGTATTGATTTTAAAATACAATCAAACTAAAAAACGAGTGTTTTAATAGACTTATTAACTTAAGGTGTGGTGAATTTAATGAAAAACGAAAATAGAGTAAGTGGCAAGAAAAGTCACTTTTTCAGTTTATCTGAAACTCAATTTATGAGGTTTTTAGGAGGTAATGATTTAATATATGGTTTGAGTGCATTAGTTTTATTAGGAATTGTTATATTTATTTTTGATAAGATTTCATATGTATTTCAACCTTTTATTATTGTATTTAATACAATTGCAGCACCAATCATCGTTTCACTAGTATTATTCTATTTATTTAATCCTATCGTGAACTTAATGGAACGTTATCGAATTCCTAGATTGTTAGGTATTACAATTATCTATGTTGCTATTGTTGGCATTATTACATTGATTGTAAATTTACTTATTCCGGTTATTGGTTCACAGATTGAAAGCTTTGTTAAAAATTCACCTAATTATTTTCATAAGATTACACAGTCAGTCGATAAAATTACTAATAATTCGTTTCTATCTGGATATATGAGTCAAGCTAATGACTGGTTAGAAACAGCTCAGAAAAAGATTCCTTCGATGTTATCTGACTACTCTGATGGTTTCGGGTCAAAACTTGCCTCATTTGCTGAAGCAGTTGCTAATATTGGAGTAGTTATTGTTACTACACCTTTTGTATTGTTCTTTATGTTAAAGGATGGGCATAAGTTTAAAGACTATTCTACTAAAATTATGCCTCCTAAATTTAGAAAAGACTTCCATGATTTACTTGAAAAAATGAGTGTTCAAGTAGGATCTTATATTCAAGGACAAATTATTGTATCTTTTTGTATTGGAATTTTATTATTTATAGGTTATACGATTATTGGCTTAAAATACGCTTTAGTTTTAGCGAGTATTGCAGCTGTAACTAGTGTAGTTCCATACTTAGGACCAACTATTGCGATTTCACCTGCAATCGTTATTGCTATAATTACTTCTCCATTAATGTTACTTAAATTAGCAGTTGTTTGGACTTTAGTTCAATTTTTCGAAGGACATTTCATCTCACCAAATGTGATGGGTAAAACTTTAAAAATCCATCCTTTAACAATTATATTCATCCTGTTATGTGCAGGAAATTTAATGGGTATTGTTGGTGTAATTATTGGTATACCATTATATGCAGTGCTTAAAGTATTAGTTTCTCACATATTCTTGTTATTTAAACGTAGATATAATCGTTATTATGGTAATGATGCAGGTGAGTATAATATTAAAAAGGAAGAAGAAATTACCGAATAAAAATATTAAAATATACTTTGTCGATAAGCTAGAATCCTCAACAATTGAGGATTCTTTTTTATACACACTAGAAGCTGAAGTGATATGAGTATTACAATAATGTTAGATTCATATCGCTCAATGATATTCTATAAATAATATCTTTGTGATATATTTTTGACATGAATTATATTTAACTAGAATTGAAGTGAAAAAATGACGCAAGAATTAAAAAGTAAATTATTGTCAATATTAAAATTTATTTTCGCTGCAGCGTTATTTATTTTTGTTGTATTTACGTTGTATCGGGAACTATCTCATATTAATTTTAAAGATATTTTAATGCAATTCGGCAAAATAAATAGATTGTGGTTAGTGTTATTGTTTACAGGTGGGGGGCTTTCGCTGATTCTCCTATCTTTTTATGACATTATTTTAGTAAAATCATTAAAATTGAAAATACCTATTATGAGAGTGTTAAGAGTAAGTTATATTATTAACGCCCTTAACTCTATTATAGGATTTGGTGGTTTTATCGGAGCAGGTGTGAGAGCATTTGTTTATAAAAATTATACGAGAGACACTAAAAAGCTTGTACATTATATCTCAATTATCTTGATTTCAATGTTAACGGGTCTAAGTTTGTTGTCCATTTTAGTCGTCATGCATGTATTCAATGTATCGCATATGATAGATGAAATTTCTTGGGTACGTTGGATTTTGTATATCGTGGCATTATTCTTGCCTGTATTTATCATTTATACAATAGTAAAACCCGCTGACAAGGCAAATCGTTTTATGGGTGTATACTGTACGTTAGTTTCTTGTATTGAATGGATAGCAGCGGCTACGGTGTTATACTTTTCAGCATTAATCGTTGGTATACACATTTCGTTTATTACATTTGTCGGAATTTTTGTGATAGCTGCTTTATCTGGATTAGTGAGTTTCATTCCAGGTGGTTTTGGTGCTTTTGATTTAGTCGTTTTATTAGGATTAAAGTCTCTTAATGTGTCAGAAGAAAAAATACTTTTAGCACTTGTATTGTATCGTTTTGCGTATTATTTTGTACCTGTAATCATTGCATTAGTATTATCTACTTTTGAATTTGGTACAACTGCAAAAAAATACATTGAAGGTTCAAAATATTTTGTGCCAGCTAAAGATGTCACATCATTTTTAAGATCTTATCAGAAAGATATTTTAGCTAAAATACCTTCCTTCTCATTAGCAATTTTAATATTTTTGACGAGTATTATTTTTTTAATAAATAATTTAACAATTGTGTATGATGGCTTATATGATGATGATCATTTTGCCTATTATCTCACACTATCTATTCAGACAAGTGCATGTTTGTTACTGATTTTAAA
Source organism: Staphylococcus saccharolyticus (assembly GCF_900458815.1). Taxonomy (NCBI): domain Bacteria; kingdom Bacillati; phylum Bacillota; class Bacilli; order Caryophanales; family Staphylococcaceae; genus Staphylococcus; species Staphylococcus saccharolyticus. The sequence goes on along the minus strand of NZ_UHDZ01000001.1, from coordinate 1,410,285 downwards.
TGTAAGAGGTATATTCAAACGTAGTCGTAGAGCAATCATTTATGCGTTGTTATCTATCGTTTTAATTGCTGGAGCAACGATTTATACTTATGCATCGTTTTTACTTTTAACATGGTTGGTTGTAATGTTTATATTACTTGTGTTGGCTTATCGTCGTGCACTAGTTCTTAAACAACCGGTGCGCTTTAGAAAAGTTATGCTAATGCTTTTATTAACCATTATTGTATTATATTTAAATCATATTTTAATCGCTGGAACTTTATATGCTTTAGATATTTATCATATCGAAGTAGATACATCATTATTAAGATACTATTTTTGGATTACAATTCTCATTGTGATGATAATTGTTGGGTTAATTGCTTGGTTATTTGACTTCAAGTTTAAACACCCATATCATATCTCAGACTTAACAATATGTGAATCAATTATTCAGGAATATGGTGGGAATTATTTAAGTCATCTTGTTTATAGCGGTGATAAAGATTGTTTTATTCATGAAAATAAAGCGTCCTTTCTCATGTATCGTTATAAAGCTAATGCTTTAGTGGTTTTAGGAGATCCTATTGGAAATCCAAGTACATTTGAGTCTTTATTAGAAGAATTTTATCAATTTGCTGAATATCAAGGGTATGATATCATTTTCTATCAAATTAGTGATAGATATATGCCGTTGTACCATAATTTTGGAAATCAATTTTTCAAATTAGGTGAAGAAGCAATTATTGATTTAACTACATTTACTACTTCAGGAAAAAAACGTCGTGGTTTTAGAGCTACGTTAAATAAATTTGATGATTTAGATATTACTTTTGAAATTATTGAGCCACCTTTTTCACAAGACTTCTTTAATGAAGTTAAGTATGTCAGTGATCGATGGTTAGATGGTAGAAATGAGATGCATTTTTCTGTAGGACAATTTACTCAATCTTATTTATCCAAGGCACCAATTGGTGTAATGAGAGATAAAAATGGAGAAATGATTGCTTTTTGTAGCTTAATGCCGACATATTTTAATGATGCAATATCTGTTGATTTGATTCGCTGGTTACCTGAATTAGATTTGCCACTTATGGATGGCTTGTATCTTCATATGTTGTTATGGGGTAAAAATAAAGGTTATAAAGCTTTTAATATGGGAATGGCGACACTTTCAAACGTAGGACAATTGCATTACTCATATTTGAGAGAACGTTTAGCAGGAAGAGTATTTGAGCATTTTAATGGTTTATATCGATTCCAAGGTCTAAGACGATACAAAGAAAAATATAGTCCAAACTGGGAACCAAGATTTTTAGTTTATCAAAAAAATGCTTCATTATGGGAAAGTATGTTGAAAGTAATGAAGGTTATTCGCCATAAATAAAAAAGAGAGCAGAGTGGGACAGACTTTATTATAAAGTCTGTCCCACTTCTGCAATTTATACTTGTAAAATGTTTGATATAAGCACATTGTTAAAGTGTTTAAGAGCCTGTACATATTATTTATGTCCCAAGCTCGTCTCTTTTAATTATTTTCACCTTGATAATTTGCTCTATCTTGTTGCTCTTGAGCATATCTTTGTGGATTTTTTTTATAGAAATCTTGATGATATTCTTCTGCTTGATAGAAAGTCGAGGCTGGTAAAATTTTTGTTACTATGGCTTTATCAGCGTATAGGCTATCTTGAAGATTTTCTATATATTGTTCAGCTAGTTCCTTTTGATTATTGTTTGAATAAAATACTGCAGTTTTATATTGAGGACCTCTATCTTGATATTGACCACCACTATCTAAAGGATCAATAACTGAAAAGAAAATTTCTAAAAGTTTATGATATGAAAAGAGTGCAACATCGTATTCAATTCTAACGACTTCAAAATGCCCAGTGTTTCCACTTTTAACTTCTTCATAAGTAGGATTTTCAGTGTGTCCGCCCATATATCCAGAAGTTACTTTTTCAATACCATCAAATTTATCGAAAGGTTTGGTCATACACCAGAAACAACCACCAGCAAAGTATGCTGTATTAATATTCATTTTTGACACCCTTTCATTAGACCTTAGTACCATTTATAAAAAAACTCTTGCAATTTGAATACTTTTTCTATAACGTTAATACATATTAATTATAGTATATAGATATGTAATTTTGAAGATATAAGGTAGGTAAATATGACTGAACAGAAGGATATTAGAGAAACAGAGTATCGACGACACACAGGCACAACTTCGACACCTTCTAGGCGACGAAAGACAGAACGACTACGTAAATTACCTTTTATCATTTTAATTATTCTCATTATTCTTATCTCTTTAATTGTTTATATTACGCATCAATATAACAGTGGTATGAAATATGCTAAAGAACACGCAAAAGATGTTAAGTTGCATAAATTTAATGGTGCAATCAAAAATGATGGGAAGATTTCGGTTCTTGTTCTTGGTGCTGATAAAGCGCAAGGAGGAAAATCTCGTACGGATTCAATCATGATTGTCCAATATGATTATGTAAATAAGAAGATGAAAATGATGTCTGTAATGAGAGACATTTATGCGGATATTCCTGGTTATGATAAGTATAAGATTAATGCTGCCTATTCACTGGGAGGTCCTGAATTATTAAGAAAAACGCTTAATAAAAATTTAGGAATCAACCCTGAATATTACGCCGTTATTGATTTTACTGGATTTGAGAAAATGATTGATGAATTAGAACCTAAAGGTGTTCCTATAGATGTTGAAAAAGATATGTCCGAAAATATTGGGGTGTCATTGAAAAAAGGTCATCATAATTTAAATGGTAAAGAGTTACTAGGTTATGCGAGATTCCGTCATGATGCTGAAGGTGATTTTGGACGTGTTCGACGTCAACAGCAAGTGATGCAAACGTTAAAACAAGAATTAGTAAATTTCAATACAGTTGCTAAATTACCGAAAGTCGCTGGCACCCTAAGAGGTTACGTTAACACTGACATGCCTAATTCAGCTATTTTTCAAACTGGCTTAAGCTTTGGAATTCGTGGTGATAAAGATGTTAAATCTTTAACTATACCTATTAAAAATAGCTATCAAGACATTAATACTAATAACGACGGAAGTGCGCTTCAAATAGATACTAATAAAAATAAAGAAGCAATACAAAAATTCTTTGAAGATAAGAATTAAAATAATTAGAAATCTGGTCAATTGATAAATATACTTTACCCCTGAGATAGAAGGTTTTGTGAAATGACAATTCCTTTTCTCAGGGGTTTTTATCAATTTATTGGTCAGACTTTCTAACGCCACCCACAGCGTAGTGATTCTTTTGCATTTCTTCAATAACCACATGTATGGCTTCTTTACTCGCTCCAGTAGTTTTTTCTACAGCTTGAGTTACCTCAGTAACTAAATCTTTTAATTGTTCGTCAGAACGTCCTTCTAATAATTTTATATTTACGATAGGCATAAATAACATCCTCCTTTGTTAAATAAATATTACCTTTTTAGTATAGCATGAAAAGCGATAGATTTGATGATTCATCCATGAATAGAACATTTGTTCCTATTTTTGTTGATTGAGAACAAATGTTTGTATATAATGTGCTATGTAAGGGAGGCATAGTTATGTATGACTATAATTTATTAGAAGATAGGGATGTATTATGTATTGATCAAAAAAGTTTCTTTGCGAGTGTTTCATGTATGGAAAAAGGTTTAGATCCGTTAACTACAAAATTAGCAGTTGTAGCTGATACTAAAAGACAAGGCTCAGTAGTTTTAGCAGCGACTCCAAAGTTAAAAGAACTAGGAATTAAAACAGGTTCAAGACTCTTTGAAATACCACATCGCAACGATATTTATATTATTAATCCGAGTATGAGAAAGTATTTGAATATATCTGTTGCTATTTCGAAAATTGCATTACGCTATGTACCACCGGAAGACTTACATCAATATAGCATTGATGAGTTTTTCATGGATGTAACAGATAGTTACCATAGATTTAATTCTACAGTCTGTGCTTTTTGTAAAAGATTGCAAAGTGAAATATTAGAAGAGACAGGGATTCATTGTACTGTTGGAATTGGTTCAAATATGTTATTAAGTAAGGTTGCTATGGATATAGAAGCAAAACATACAAAAGATGGAATAGCAGAATGGCGTTATCAAGATGTACCTAAAAAATTATGGCCTATTCAACCTCTCAGAGATTTTTGGGGAATTAATAAGCGTACAGAAAAGAAATTGAATAAAAGAGGAATATTTACAATCGGAGATTTAGCAAAATATCCATATCGTTACTTAAAGCGTGACTTTGGAATTTTAGGTGTAGATATGCATTTACATGCTAACGGTATTGATCAAAGTAAAATTAGAGAAAAATACAAAGTGACCAATCCTTCAATATGTAAAAGTCAAATATTAATGAGAGATTATCAATTTGAAGAATCGAAAATCGTTATGCAAGAGTTGATTGAAGATGTTGCTAGTCGTTTGAGAGCGCAAAAAAAGCTAGCACGTACCATTCATTTTTCATTTGGATATGCGGAAGGTGGAGGGGTGCATAAACAATATACATTGGAAGATCCTACAAATTTGGAGAGAGAGATTTTTAAAGTGATTAATTATTTTGCAAACCTTTTATGTGATAAAAATGCATTGTATAGAACATTAAGTGTATCATTGACTCAATTTATTGAAGAAAAAGATAGACAACTCAACTTATTTATTAATGAATATGAACGTAAAAGAGATGAAAAGCTTGCTAAAACAATTGATTACTTACATTTGAAGTATGGTAAAGGTATTATTTCTAAAGCTACTTCTTATACAGATGCAGGAACAAAACATGGACGCTTGGGACTGATGGCTGGTCATAAAATGTAGGTGATGAACAATATAAATAAATCCCCTCAAATATTAGTGTGTATATTTCAACATATGATGATAATTGAGGGGGGTAAATTTATGCAATGTAAGTATCAAACTCTTTTAAAGCTCTAATACCACGTTCGCGGTCTTCAGGACTTTTGAAACTAATTTGTAAAGCGCCATAAATATCTTCACGTACTTCTAATATTCTGAGGTTTATGATAGAAATATTATGTAAACTTATAATATGAGTAACTTTGCTTATCATACCAGGTTTATCCGGAATGTCCACATATAGATCATACCTTGATAAAATTGCATCACGTTGTTTAGAGGGTAAGTGATCACGATATTCTTTAGCTTCAGCAAAAAATTTATAAATTGTTTCATCGTTTTTATATTGTATCATTTTTTCAAGAAAAGTAATCTGTGTTTTAAACTCTTTAAGTAAAGTTAAAATATTATCTTGATTGCTCATAGTGATATCTTTCCACATCTGTACATTACTACTTGCTATGCGAGTAATATCACGAAATCCACCAGCAGCTAATTTTTCAACTAAAGAATGTTTTGTCGTAAATTTAGCACTTAAATGAACTAAACTTGAAGCTATAATATGGGGAATATGACTAATAATACCAGTAACAAAATCATGTTCTTTAGCACTTGTAGTAATCATCTTTGCTAAAGTTGGTTTAAAAAGATGTTGAAGGTATTTAGCCGCTTGTTGGTTTTCCTCTTCATCATACACGAGAATGTAATATGCATTTTCAAATAAATGCTTTTTGGAGTTTAATACACCTGATTTATGGATTCCAGCCATAGGGTGTCCTCCGATAAGATGGATATCGTGATTGAGCAATAATTTTTCAAATGATTGAATGAACATTTTGGTACTTCCCGTATCGGTTACTATTAGATTTTGCTTAGTTTTAAAATTAGTCAATTCAGATAAATATTTTATTGTTTGTTGAACAGGAGTAGCATAAATGATGACATCAGCAATTTCTACAGCAGATTTTTGTAATCATGAACTTTTTCATCAATAATACCTATTGAGAGAGCTTTATCTAATTGAGTTTCATTAGAATCAAAAGCTAATATGTTAATTTGTGAGTTATAATATTTTAAATTACTTGCTAAACTTACCAATTAGTCCAATACTTACAAATAATATTTTTTGCATCATCAATCACCTTATTTCGAAATTTTCAGAATAATATCATTGTAAATGAGCTAATTAAAGTAAGCAATAGCGATTATATAAAGTGATGAAATAATAGAACAAAATTTGATAAGAGAATTTTATGTTAATAATAAAGATTCAATCAATAAAATTAAATGAGATGATACCAAAAAGACGAATAATGCGTGTTATTTAAATAAATTAATTATCATAACTAGTGTTGACAAAATTAAATTTAATATGCAATATACTTAATAATCAGAAAAATCAGATTATTCAAACAAGTAAGTAGTCTTTATAATTTGTAGCAAATAGAAAGCTAATGGTAGATGTAAATTAGCACTTTATAATAGATGAATTGGGCTTTTGAATTATAAAAGCATAGATGAAAGTGAACAAATTAGTTGTTAATTAAGGTGGCACCACGGTAACGCGTCCTTATTGGGTATACGCGGTATTGTGGTGTTTTTCATTAAAATATAGTGGCTCAAGGCTTTAGAAATGAAAAGAATAGTTAGATAAATAGTATTTTTTGAATTATTAAGAATAAAAGGGATTAAGTTAATAATCTTTTAAATCATTTTGAAAATAAAGTTGACATAATGAATCGGCGTGTTTAAATTTAAAGGATGCTGATTTTTAATTAGAAAGGAGAATGTATATGGATGTATTTTATAAAAAGTTAAATGCTTAAATTACTCCAGAAGCACTTGCTCAATTAAGACAAAAATTATTTTTGAAAGTACGAATCAAGAAGAGCTTAAAGGGAGATATTCTATTGTAATTTTTGATGATTGTGTCAGTGTAAAACTTGATAATACTCAACTTTCAATTCAGATAGTTGATAAGTGCAAGACAGTTACTTCCAAGCCATATAAATATTTAAAAAAATTAATTAATCAATTTTATTTTGATATCGAAGATGAGCAATTAAAAAACTTGCCATTTATATCTGGATTTATAGGCACATGTAGTTTTGATTTAGTTAGACATGAATTTCCAAAGTTAAGAGATATTCATTTGTCTAATCATAGAGAGCATGATGTTCAATTTTATTTAGTTGAAAATGTCTATGTGTTTGATCATTACAAAGAGGAATTATACATTATCGCAAGCAATTTATTTTCTAATAGAACAAAGGAAAATTTGAAAGAAGATATTAACAAAAGGTTAGAAGAATTAAAGACGATTGACTTTTGGAGGGATGATATAAAGTTTGATAGTTCTCAACGTAGAATATTAACCAATATATCTGAAAATCAATTTATTCAAAATATTAGAGCACTGAAGAAGAAAATAAAAGAAGGCGATATGTTTCAAGTTGTGCCTTCTAGAATTTATAGTTATATACATCATTTTGATTGCTATTTACACCAATTAACATTTCAACTTTATCAAAAATTAAAAAGACGAAACCCAAGTCCATATATGTACTATATAAATAAAGATATACCAATTATTATAGGTAGTTCTCCAGAAAGTTTCGTAAAAGTTAAAGACAACTTTGTATATACAAATCCTATAGCTGGAACGGTTGAAAGGGGGAATAATGTCGCACAAGATGAAAAGAATGCAACATTGCTTATTAATGATGAAAATGAAGTAAGTGAACATAGTATGTTAGTTGACTTAGGTAGAAATGATATTCATAGAATTTGTAAAACTGGAACATCTAAAATAACTAAATTAATGAATATAGAAAAATATGAACATGTTATGCACATTGTGAGTGAAGTGGTAGGGGAATTAAAGCCTAATATCTCTCTAATGAGTGTGATAGCGAGTTTACTACCAACTGGCACAGTTTCTGGCGCTTCAATCATTTTACTTATCGTAAATATACTGACGGATGAACAATTGAAAGATTTGTATGCTTACGCTACTCAACTAGACTTAGAAGTATTAGTAGAAGTTCACGATAGATATGAATTAGAAAGAGCACATCAACTTTCTCCTCATATTATTGGAGTAAATAGTAGAGATTTAAAACGTTTCGTTACTGACGTAGAACGCACTAATAATGTTTTAAAAAATAAAAAAGCAAAACATTACTACATATCAGAAAGTGGTATACATAGTCAAAACGATGTGCAGAAAATAATTACTTCAGGTATTGATGGATTATTAATAGGGGAAGCTTTGATGAAATCAGAAAATTTAAGTCAGTTCTTACCTAGTTTAAAGCTTCCTAAGGTAAAGCGATGATTGTGAAATTTTGCGGTTTTAAATATAGTACCGATGTTGATAGAATTCGAAATTTAAATGTAGATGCTATAGGTTTTATACATTTTACAAAAAGTAAAAGACACGTAACAATTAAAAAATGCAACAACTAACTAAACTTATTCCTTCTCATATCGATAGAGTAGCAGTAGTTGTAGATCCATCGATAACTTTAGTAGAAACATTGATAAAACAAACTAATATCAACACAATACAATTACATGGTAATGAGAGAATACAACTAATCAAAAATATCAAAGCTATAAAACCAGGTATTAAAATTACTAAAGCATACCTGCTGATAAATATTTGAAAGAGCATATACAAAAGTATCAGAATTATGTAGATTTGTTTATCATAGATACTCCGTCTGAAAACTATGGTGGTACAGGAAAAGTCTTTAATTGGAATATGTTAAAAAACATTAAAAATGTAAAATTCTTGATTGCAGGTGGGTTGAATATTGAAAATATACAACAATTAGAAAAACTTCAATTAGGGCAAGCAGGCTATGACATCGCAAGTGGTATAGAAACCAATAACTTTAAAAATTTTAATAAAATGGCTCAAATTTTAACTTTTATAAAAGGGGGATATATGATAAGTGAGAATTCAAACAGAAGTTGATGAACTAGGTTTCTTTGAAGAAATATGTACTTGAAACACTAATACCAGCATTATTTGAATTAAAAGAGGCATATAATCAAGCAAAGCTAGATGTAAGTTTAAAAAAAGAATTACACTACTTTCTGAAAGAATATGTGGGAAGGGAAACGCCTTTAACTTACGCAAAAGCCTATTCAAAATTATTAGGTGGGGCGAAAATTTATCTTAAAAGAGAAGATTTAAATCATATTGGTGCCCATAAGATTAATAATGCAATAGGACAAGCTCTATTAGCAAAACGTATGGGGAAAACTAAATTAGTGGCTGAAACTGGAGCAGGACAACATGGAGTAGCTAGCGCAACAGTAGCAGCGCTATTTGATATGGAACTCATTGTATTTATGGGTAAAGAAGATATTAAACGGCAACAACTTAATGTATTTAGAATGGAATTATTGGGGGACAAAAGAAGAAGGGCAAGGCACTCTGTCTGACGCCATAAATAAGGCTTTACAATATTGAGCTAGTCACGTTGAAGACACGCACTACTTATTAGGTTCTGCGTTAGGACCAGATCCATTTCCAACTATGGTAAGAAATTTTCAAAGCGTCATAGGAGATGAAATTAAACATCAAATTAAACATAAAGAGGGGCTACCAGATGTAATAGTTGCCTGTGTTGGTGGGGCTCAAACTCAATTGGGTCATTTTACCCATTTATAAATGAAAATGTTAAATTATTTGGTGTCGAAGCTACAGGAGAAGGTATTCATAGTAATAAACATGCGTTGGCTATTGGAAAAGGTAGACCAGGTGTACTACATGGCTCAAAAATTTAAAAATAAATTTTCCACTCATCAAGTTAAAATCATATCGTTAATAGCTATGACTACAAATGAGGAGAGAATGAAAACAATTGCTCAACAAGCAGAAGGATTTATATATACAATAACTATGAACGCGACAACTGGTAAAAATGAACAATTTCATCAGAGCTAAAGAGAAAAATTAAATTAATTTAATTAAAGAAAATTCAAAAGTACCAGTGGTTGCTGGCTTTGGTATAAAAAATTATGAGCATGTTAAAGAGATTGGTAAAATAGCTGATGGCGTGGTTATTGATAGTGAAATTGTACGTAGATTAGAAAAAAAACCAACCACAAGAGTTCATACAATACATTAAAACTATTAGACAAACATTAGATATATTATAAATCATCTTATATTTTATATTTATAATAGATACAAATAGAAAAAGATTTTCATGTGATTGTAAATAGCTTAATTTTAAACAACGATATACGATTTTTGAATAACTTTAACGTTACTTGGGTACTTATATATAACAAATACTTTTTTAATGAGGTGAAATATAAATGAGTAAAAAAGTTTTATTTGTTTTAACAAGTATTAATCAATTTCCTGATGGCACAGAAACAGGTTTATGGCTAGAAGAAGCAGCTGAACCTTTTAATATATTAACTAAAGAAGGTATTGTTGTAGATGTAGCATCAGTCAAAGGTGGAAAAGTGAATTTAGATCCAAATTCTACATCTGATGAAGCATTAAATCATTATGTTAAATTTGTATCTCATCTAAATAACACTGCAAGTATTGATGACATAAATGTTGATGATTACGACGCAATTTATTTACCAGGCGGTCATGGTACGGTCTTCGACTTTGCTAATAATAATATGCTTGCAGAAATTTTAATTCATTTTAGAAATCATGACAAAATCATTTCTTCAGTATGTCACGGCCCCAGTGCTTTTGTAGGGGTTAAAGACAGTAATGGTAAGTATTTAGTTGATGGTATTAAGCTTACTTCATTTACTGATAGTGAAGAAAAATCAATGGGATTTGAAAATAAAGTACCTTTCTTAACACAATCAAAATTAGAAGAACAAGGTGCACATTTTGTAGCACAAGATGACTTTACTTCACATTTGGAAGAAGATAGTAAATTTATTTCTGGTCAGAACCCTCAATCAAGTAAAGTCGTTGGTAAAGCAATATTAAATGCATTACAATAAAAGTGAAAATGACATAATATGGGTCGACATTTTGTTAAGCCCATATTATTTTATACATATAGTCAACGAAGTAATGAAGTAATAAAGAAGCAATAAATTTGATTTAATATTTTACATAATGATTTAATTAGATAATGTTTTAGTTTTAGTTTTAGTAATAACTATTGTATACTTGTCTAGATTAGAAATATATATGCGTATCTTTTCAATCGATTTTATAATAAAAGGTGAAATTTAACGATCTGTTTTCTATAAAGATATAAATGGGAGTTATGATGATGAAGTTTACAAATTTAACAGCTAAAGAATTTGGTGACTTTACTGATCAAATGCCTTATAGCCATTTCACTCAAATGGAAGGTAATTATGAATTAAAAGTCGCTGAAGGTACTGAATCACATTTGGTAGGAATAAAAAATAATGAAAATGAAGTAATAGCAGCTTGTTTATTAACTGCTGTACCAGTAATGAAATTTTTTAAGTATTTTTATTCAAATCGTGGCCCTGTGATTGATTATGATAACAAAGAGCTTGTTCATTTTTTCTTTAATGAATTAAGTAAATATGTAAAGAAGTATAACTGTTTATATCTACGAGTTGATCCATATCTTCCATACCAATATTTAAATCATGATGGTGAAGTGATTAATAATGCTGGTCATGATTGGTTCTTCAATAAAATGGAAGATTTAGGTTACAAACATGAAGGCTTTCACAAAGGTTTTGATCCAATACTTCAAGTGAGATATCACTCGGTGTTAGATTTAAAAAACAAGACTGCTAAAGATGTATTAAATGGTATGGACAGTTTAAGAAAACGTAATACTAAGAAAGTTCAAAAAAACGGTGTAAAAGTTCGCTTTTTAACTGAAGAAGAATTACCAATTTTCAGGTCTTTCATGGAAGACACAACCGAAACGAAAGAATTTGCCGATAGAGATGATAGTTTCTACTATAATAGATTTAACCATTATAAAAACCGTGTACTAGTACCTCTAGCATATATTGATTTTGAGGAATACATAGAAGAGCTCAATAGTGAGAGAGAGGTTTTACAAAAAGATTATAATAAAGCGCTTAAAGATATTGAAAAGCGCCCTGATAATAAAAAAGTGTTTAATAAAAAAGATAATCTTGAACAGCAATTAAAAGCGAATAAACAAAAAATTGAAGAAGCTGAATATTTAAAACAAGAACATGGTAATGAATTACCTATTTCAGCTGGTTATTTTGTAATAAATCCATTTGAAGTTGTTTATTATGCTGGTGGTACTTCTAACCGTTATCGACACTTTGCAGGTAGTTATGCAGTTCAATGGAAAATGATTAATTATGCACTAGAGCATGGTATTAGTCGCTATAATTTTTATGGAATAAGTGGAGATTTTAGTGAGGAAGCTGAAGATGTAGGAGTAATTAAGTTCAAAAAAGGCTATAATGCTGAAGTTATTGAATATGTGGGTGATTTTATTAAACCAATTAATAAACCTATGTATAAAATCTATAATGCACTTAAAAAGTTAAAGAAATAGAATTTAGGAAGGAAATTAACTAATTATGAAATTTATAGAGTTAACAGTTAAAGAATTTGAGAACTTTATACAAAGTCCATCTTTAGAAAGTCATTATTTTCAAGTGAAAGAAAATATTGTGACTCGTGAGGCCGATGGTTTTGAAGTTGTATTATTAGGTGTTAAAGATGATGATAATAGAGTGATTGCAGCGAGCCTTTTCTCTAAAATTCCTACAATGGGCAGTTATGTTTATTATTCAAATAGAGGTCCAGTTATGGACTATTCAGATTTAGGTTTGGTTGACTTTTATTTGCGAGAATTAGAAAAATATTTGCATCAACATCAATGTTTATATGTAAAATTAGATCCATATTGGATTTATCAAATTCACGATAAAGATATTAATCCACTAACAGAGAAAAATGATGCATTAGTGAATCTTTTTAAATCACATGGGTATGACCATCATGGTTTTACCACCGAGTATGATTTATCAAGTCAAGTTAGATGGATGGGTGTATTAAATTTAGAAGGGAAAACACCTTCTTCATTAAAAAAAGAATTTGATAGTCAACGTAAAAGAAATATAAATAAAGCGATAAACTACAGTGTGAAGGTAAGATTTCTTGATAGAGATGAGTTTGACATATTCTTAGATTTATATCGTGAAACTGAAGCTAGAACAGGCTTTGTGTCTAAGACAGATCAGTATTTCTATAATTTCATTGATTATTATGGAGAGAAAGTTTTAGTTCCTTTAGCATATATTGATTTAGATGAATACATTAAGAAAGTTCAAAAATCTCTTAACGATAAAGAAAACCGTCGTGATAATATGATGGCTAAAGAAAATAAAAATGATAAGCAATTAAGAAAAATTGCTGAGTTAGATAAACAAATAGATCATGATAAGAAAGAATTGCTCCATGCCAGTGAATTACGTCAAACTGATGGTTCTATATTAAATTTAGCGGCTGGTGTTTACTTTGCTAATGCTTATGAAGTCAATTATTTCTCTGGAGGATCTTCAGAAAAGTACAATCAATATATGGGCCCATATGCAATGCATTGGCATATGATGAATTATTGCTTCGACAATGGTTATGATAGATATAATTTCTATGGATTATCTGGTAACTTTACTAAAGATAGTGAAGATTATGGAGTTTATCGCTTCAAAAGAGGGTTTAATGTTCAAATAGAGGAATTAATTGGTGACTTTTATAAACCAATTAATAAAGTAAAATATTGGTTATTCACAACATTAGGTCGTATACGTAAAAAATTAAAAAAATAATCATATTTATAGTTGACGAGCATATTGGTAAAATAGCCAATATGCTCTTTTTGCCGTTTTAGTTTACATAATATATATTATAGGAAGTTGTGTGTAATCACAGGGGTGCACCTTCACACAATCTACTTAATCTACATTTCATCTATTAAGCAAAGACTTTTCATGCTACGTCTTGCGAATCACAATGTAATATTTACTTCAGCACGTCCTATAAGAGATTTGCTACCAGTCATACCCGAATTTGAAGATGATACCTTAATTGGTTGGTGGTAATGGCTTAATTATCTCTAAAAATAGACAAATCGAAATTGTTTCGGTAATCAATGAGCATGATATTAGTCTAATTAAAAAGCTTATAAAGAAATATCAATTATCTTACACCTATCTTACATCATTGATGATAAATTTAATTATGCTACTAATTTGGATACTGATAATGAACTATATCAACATCAACGTATTGATCTTGATGGTAAAGCTCAACCATTAGATATGGACGCCATTCAATATCCTATTAAAGTAATTCTATTAAATATTAAAAACAAGGACTTTGACTTGATTGCACACCAATTAGACAGTAAATCTCAAATATATTTTAGGCATAAAGAGTGATTATATTGCTCGCTTTTGGTAATGATCACAATGATATACATATGTTAGAGTACGCCTCTAGAGGTTATTTTGTAGCTAATCAATTCGTAGAACATACATCATTGATAAAAAATCCAAATATCACAGTTATAGATAATACGAATCGTGCGGTATGTGAAGTTCTAGATATGTATCTATCAGATGATAAATAAGTATCAATATTCTTATTGAAAATGATTATCACTATTGATAGGAGGATTGTTATGAAAAAAATATTAACATTAGTATCTATTTTATTATTTGCTATAGTATTAACAGCTTGTGGAAACAACAATAAGTCAAATAATAGTCATGATTCTAAAAAACAGTGACTATTAAAAATACATATGAATTTAAGGATAAGAATAATACACATCATCGTGGTGAAACGAAAACAGTCACTGTTAAAGTTCCTGTAGACCAAGTTATGATCAATTGCCTAAATCTAAACCAGAGCTTATTCTTACATCATTTAGACAAGCACATACTAAGACAATTGACGAAATGAAAAAAGCGGTACCAAATGCTAAAATTCTATTCGTAAGTCCAGATAAGGAATTAAAGCGTTCAGTTCAAGTGTCGTTTTGGAGGATTTTTAAATAAAGATCTTGGCATCACAAACATGCTGATAAAAAAATGAAAGATAATTCAGCGTATATCAATTTGAATCCAATGCATGGTATTTTGGTGAAGGTGGCAATCAATTAACGAATGATTATGTAGTGAACCCCAAAAGTTAGATTTTGAGTCCAACTTTTGGGGTTCATTTCATTAATGAAAATCATCTGAAGTATTTAATTATATAAATCAATTATTCAAATGTTTGAATTAATAGTTTTGTATATGGATGTCTTTGGTTGCTAAATAAATCTTTATTAACGAAATCATCAACAATTTTACCATTTTTGAGAACTATCATTCTTTGAGTTAATCTTTGCAAGACAGACAAATCATGAGATATCACAATTATTGTTTTTGACTTAACTTCTTCCTCTTCTTTTAATATATTAATCACATTTTGTTCAGCGAAAACGTCTAAGTTCGATGTGATTTCATCACAAACTAAAATATCAGGTTGAGCCATTAATGATCGAATAATATTAAATCTTTGTAGTTGCCCCCCACTTACTTCTGATGGGTACTTCTTTAATAAGTGTGAAGATAAATTGAATTTGTTTAAATATTTAAGAACTGTTTCTTGTATATCATTCGACTTCAAATGTCGATAAAAGTTAAGAGGTTCTTCAAGAGAATGTTGAATCGTATATTGACGATCAAAACTTTCTATAGCGTGCTGAAAAATGGGTAATACTTTTTTAGATTGAATGATTATATTGCCTTTAGTTGGAATATGTTGACCTAAAATTATCGAACCAAGCGTACTTTTTCCAGCCCCGCTTTCTCCTAAAACCCCTACTTTTTCACCTTGATCAATACGTAAATTGATATCTTTTAAAAAAATAGGCGTTTTTTTATGATAAGCGAAGGAAGCATGATTAATCAGTATCATGATTGCTGATGCACTCCCTTCTGCAACTTATTTCTATAACAGAGTAATTGTTTCGTATAATTCTCTATAATGTGATGATTAAATAAGTTGTTTATTTCTCCCGTTTCAATGAGGTTACCATTTTTCATGACATTAAAATAATCTCCATAGTTAAGCACATGATTCATATTATGAGTAATTAATAGAACAGTATTGTGATGATCCTTGACGATATGCTGTAATAACTTCATTATTTGATGGCCATTGACAACATCTAAAGATGCTACTGGTTCATCCACGATGATAAGTTCGGGATTTAACATGAGGACGCTTGCGATATAAACTCTTTCTAATTGTCCTCCTGAAAGTTGAAAACTATATTTTTTTATAATTGAAGTATCATTTAAATTCACCCAAGTTAAAGCTGTTTTAACTTTATCTAAAGCTTCCATTTTAGTAACATCAAAATGATTACAATAAATCGCTATTAACTGCTTCTCTAAAGACGTGTATTCATTAAAACTTTGGGCATAATTTTGAGAAATATATCCAATGTGTCTTCCTAGTAATTGTTTGATGTCTTGAGAATTTCTATCATCTATTTCATATTTTTCATAAGTCATGCTCAAGTGTGGTGGCAGGTAATTTAAAAGGGCTTTTGCTGTCAGACTCTTTCCAGCCCCACTTTCGCCGATAATAATATTCATTGCTTGTTTATAAATAGTTAAATTGACATTTTGAATGAGCGATTTTCCGGTATCATCATTAACGTTAAGATTCTTTACCGTCAAAAGTTTCAATCTTTACACCTCTTTTCTCCAATAAACGATCTCTAACTGCATCACCTGTGAGATTAAATATTAATATAGTCATAGATATCAATGTAGCAGGTGCGATAATCATAATAGGATGCGATGTAATAAAATCACGTCCTGCTTGAAGCATTGCTCCCCATTCAGGAGATGGCGGTTGCGCTCCTAATCCTAAAAAGGATAGTGAACTAATATATAAAATAATCTTTCCAAAATCTACAATCATAATGACTAAAATAGAAGGAATAACTTTTGGTAATAGATGTTTAAATAAAATATTTAAAGTTGAAACTTTGAAAAATTGTGCCATTAGAATATAAGATTGGTTCATTTCTGCGTTAACAATACCTCTTGTTACTCTTGTATAGTTCATCCATTTAATTAACGTAATCGCAATCACTAGGTTCCATATACTAGGATGAAAAAAGCTTGCTAGAGCAATCATAATAACAAACTCTGGTATGCTTAAACCGATATCAATGATTCTCATAACTACGGCATCAATCCAACTTTTTTTATAACCTGCAAGTAATCCAAGAGGCACTCCAATGATGACTGTAAATAATAATGTTAATAATGTGATAAATAAAGTTGAACGTGCGCCTATGATTAAGCGACTAAATAAATCACGACCGTAATCATCTGTACCTAGTAAATGGTTAAAGCTTATTGGTTCAAATGTGTGAGATAAATTAACTTTAAATGCTGATTCATTATTAACCAAAAATTGGCAGGCAACAAGGATAATCATATAAACGATGAACACTAAAAAAATTGTGTTCTTCTTCGTTAATTTAAAATTCATGATGATCACCTTCACTTTTATCTATGTTTGACTGCTTAAAATTGAATAGTTGATGTTTACTCATCATCGCAAAGCGTTGTTTAGGATCAATGAACAATGCTAGCAAATCAGCAATAGTATTAATAATGACAACAAAGAAGCCTATCAATAGCACACAACCTTGAATGACTGGATAATCTCTAGATTTAATACTATCTACTAAAAAGTAACCTAATCCAGGAATATCAAATAGGTTTTCTATAACAACTGTTCCACCTATTAAACTTCCTACTGATAAACCTAATAGCGGAATAACAGGTATCATAGTTGGTTTGAAAATATCATGAAATAGTATATATTTTTCAGGCATTCCTCTTAGTCGTGATGCCTCAACTATGGGACTTTGATATTGCTCTAAAAGATTGGAACGTATAAAACGTATATAATATGCACACATACCTATGCTCATAGTAACAATAGGTAAAATATAACTAGTAATTGAACCTTCTTCTGAGGTTGGCAATAGATTTAATTTTTGGTTGAAAATAAACAATAATACTAAACCAATAAAGAATGAAGGTAAACTGACAGATAATGATGTTAAAATACGTATCAATTTATCTAATGATTTATGATAATTTAAAGCCGCTATAATCCCTAATGGCATAGAGATAATCATTGATAGTACAAGCGTTCCAAAGGTGATAATCAATGTTGGTGAGATATAATTTAATAATTCTTTAGAAACAGATTCTCCAGTTTGGTAACTTGTACCTAAGTCAAAATGTAATAATTGACTAAACCAATGCCACCATTGTGAAAATATAGAGTCATTTAAACCTAATTTGTTCTCTGTCGCCTTGATTTGAGAATTCGAAACTTGCGAGGTATCTAGATGTAAAATTTTGCCTACGGGGTTTCCGGGTGATACTTTCATGAATATAAAAGTTAAAGTGGTTAATATAAATAAGACGATAATCATCTGTAAAAATTTTGAAATTATCGTTTTAATCATTCTTTAGCATCCTTCCATTTTAAATGGATTATATATTTATTAAATAATAAAATTCATTATCTATTATAATCTCTCTATTTAAAAATTAATAGTAAAAGCTACAGTGAGTATTTAGAATTTTTAAATGAAAAACTCAACCTTGTCTTAACTATAACAAAGTTGAGTTTAAATAAAATGTTATTTATAACTACGTCGAGGCATATCATCGTTGTCGGTATCATATTTACGAAGTTCTTTTTCCAGTTTAATCTTATTACGTTCCCGTCTCCAATTTCTTGTAAAATACCACAGTAGGAAACTTGTAATTAAACTCATAATTCCTAAAAATGCAGCATATCCAAGTAAAGGTTGATATGAAATATCTTGGAAATTAGGAATGAAAAAGGCAAGTATAGCTAATACTACAAAAGTAATCACTGCTGCTTGAAACCATTTATGTAAAACTAATGTACAAAATACTGTTAACACAATCATTGATAGGATGGTTATCCATAAATAATTAGGCATATCAAATATTGTCATTATACGTGCTCCTATTACCTAAATTTAAATACTATTATACTATTTAACATTAAATAATTATTCAGACTTGAGTAGTAACAATTTTAAAATATAGTAATTAAACAATCAATAAAGTTAAGTTTAATAATTATAATAATTTGTATATTCCCTTTCGCTAAGTTTCATAAACAATTAATCCCCTGCTACTGACCTTTCATTATGAGAATCATTGTTGATTTTAGTATAATGAAATTTAACGATGGATAAAGGAGTGGTAAGTATGACACAAGGATTACCTTTAAGAAAAGATGTCCCTACTGATAAGAAATGGAATTTAAAGGATTTGTTCACGAGTGATGATGATTTTTATCACACATTAGAACATGTATTACAATCATCTAAAGACTTTAATAAGAAATACTACAAAAAGCTTAATCATATCGAAATCATTGAGGAAGCTTTGAAAGAGTATGAAGATATTTTAATTCAACTAGATCGTTTATATAATTATCCAGAACTTAGAGTAAGTGTCGATACAGGTAATGAAGACGCTCAAAGGGTTAATGCAAAACTTAATACGACCTCAGGTAAAATAGCTGGTCTATTATCTTTTGTGGACTCTGAAATATTAGGATTATCCGATAGTGCATTTAATGAATTAAAACAAAATTCGAACTATCCACATTTCATTAAACAATTACAAGACCGTAAACCATATCAATTGTTTATAGATGTTGAACAGGTATTAGCAATATTAACCCCTACTTTAAGAAGTCCTTTTGAATTGTATGGAACAACTAAAAGTTTAGATATTGATTTTGAATCATTTGAACACGCGGGTGTAACATATCCTTTAGATTATGCAACTTTTGAAAATGAATATGAAGATAATCCAGATCCGGAATTTAGACGCAAAAGTTTTAAGGCATTTAGTACTGCTATTCGTAAATATCAACACACCACTGCAGCAACTTATAATATGCAAGTACAACAAGAAAAGATTGAAGCGGATTTACGTGGTTATGATTCTGTTATAGATTATCTTCTTCAAGAACAAGCAGTATCTCGTGACTTGTTTGATAGACAAATTGATGTCATAATGAGCGATTTAGCGCCAGTTATGCAAAAATACGCAAAGCTTATTCAACGTGTACATGGTCTCGATAAAATACGCTTTGAGGATTTGAAGATATCTTTAGATCCTAGCTATGAGCCAGATATTTCGATTGAGGAATCAAAAGACTATATTTATGGTGCGTTAAATGTTCTTGGCGAAGATTACGTGAAAATGCTAGAGTCAGCTTACAGTCAACGTTGGATTGATTTTGCTCAGAACAAAGGGAAAGATACAGGCGCCTATTGTGCGAGTCCTTATTATACACATTCATATGTGTTTATTTCATGGACTGGAAAGATGGCAGAAACGTTTGTACTTGCTCATGAATTAGGTCATGCTGGTCATTTCACACTAGCACAGAATCATCAGAACTTATTAGAGTCTGAAGCCTCAATGTATTTTGTAGAAGCGCCATCCACGATGAATGAAATGTTGATGTCTAATTATTTATTTAATAGTAGTCAAGATCCGAAATTTAAACGTTGGGTCATTGGGACAATCCTCTCTAGAACGTATTATCATAATATGGTTACACATTTATTAGAAGCAGCTTATCAGCGTGAAGTTTATCAACGTGTCGACCAAGGAGAATCACTGACTGCTTCACTTCTTAATCAAATTATGTTGAATACGTATGAAAAATTCTTTGGTAATGCTGTAGAAATGACAGATGGTGTTGAATTAACATGGATGAGACAACCACATTATTATATGGGATTATACTCTTACACTTATTCTGCAGGTTTAACGATTGGTACAGTTGTTTCTCAGAAGATTAAAAATGAAGGACAACCTGCTGTAGATCGTTGGTTGGAAACACTCAAAGCAGGTGGCAGCAAATCACCAGTTGAGCTTGCTCAAATAGCCGGCGTAGACATTACTACTGATGCACCGTTAAAAGCAACAATTAAATATATTTCAGATTTAGTTGATGAATTAGAACATTTAACAAATCAAATTGAATCAGAGTACTGATTTTAAAAAAGTATATAAAAAGCCCCGAATGAAACCTACTATGTGATAGCCATCAAGGTTTCCATTTGAGGCTTTAATTATTTAGGAGTACTGTCTTATTTATATTAGTTTTACAATAATAAGTTTTGGTTATTCAAATCTTTCAAAATGTTGACCGGTTAAATAGTAATAAACGCTTTCAGCGACATTACTTACGTGATCTCCAATACGTTCAAGATGTCGTGCAGCTAGATGAGCTTGCCCTGCGACAAAAGGATCATTATCTATTAAATAGGTCGTATTGACAATATTAACGTATAAATCATCAATATCTTCATCTCTTTCGATAATTTCTCTGATAAGAGGTAAATCTTCATTTTTAATTGCATGATTTAAGTCTTCGAGCATGAGCATAGCTAATTTCCCCATTGTTTTTAGGCGTGTAAAGACATAATCGTCATTTATTTTAACTCTTAAGCGTATATGAGCAATACTCGCTGCGTTATCTCCCATTCGTTCAAAGTCAGTTGAAATTTTTAATGCCGCCATCATCATTCGTAAATCTGTAGCTATAGGTTGCTGTTTTGTAATTAACATTATTACTTTTTCGTTTATTTCATAATCTAACTGGTTAATTTCTTTATCTTTTTCAATGGTTTCTCTAGCAAGTGCTCTCTTTTCTTCACCCAACGACACTAACGCGTTATTAATATTAAGATAAACACGAAGACCTAGACGTCGTAAATCTTTGATTAACTCATCTAGCTGGCCTTCGTATTTTTGCCTAATAATTGCCATTTAGTTTTATCCGAAACGACCTGAAATGTAATCTTCTGTTTGTTTATCAGAAGGATTAGAGAAGATTTTGTCAGTGTCGTCATATTCATTTACATAACCATTGAGGAAGAATGCTGTTTTATCAGAAACACGTGCAGCTTGTTGCATATTATGTGTAACCATGATAATTGAATAATTTTGTTTTAATTCTTGAACTAGCTCTTCAACTCTTAAAGTTGAAATAGGATCTAATGCAGATGTAGGCTCATCCATTAAAATAACATCGGGTTCAATCGCTAAACATCTTGCGATACAAACACGTTGTTGTTGTCCCCCTGATAAGCCATATGCATTTGTGTGCAAACGATCTTTTAATTCATCCCATATTGCTGCGCCACGTAGTGATTTTTCTACAATTTCATCTAGTATTTTTTTGTTTTTAATACCATGTGTTTTAGGTCCATAAGTGATATTATCATAAATTGATTTAGGGAATGGATTTGGTTGTTGGAAGACCATTCCAACGTTTGTTCTTAATTTCTCTTTAGAATATTTTGAATCAAAAATATTTTGGTCGCGGTATAATATCTTACCAGCAGTTTTAACTGAAGGTACTAATTCAACCATTCTATTTAAAGTTTTAATGTATGTTGATTTACCACAACCTGAAGGGCCAATAATAGCAGTAACATTGTTTTCTAGAATGTCTAAATTGATGTTTTGTAGTGCATGATTTTTACCGTACCATAAATCTAAATTCTGAGTAGAATAAACAATTTTCTTTTCGCTATCTGGAGTAGTATTCTTTTTGTCGTTTTCAGTAGTGACAATGGTAGATACAGAACTATTGTTTTTGTCAGTCTGCTCATCTAATTTATTTTTTTCCGCGACTTGTGAATTAGCCATAATTAAAAACTCCTTCTACATATAGTGAGCTCAGGATAAACTTAATGAGTTTTTATCTTTATCACATTTCAATAACATTTTCCCTTATGTCTGATTAGAACTTTTTACTAAACTTATTACGTAATAATATGGCTACAGCATTCATAAGTAGCAAGATTACTAGTAATACGATAATTCCAGCTGATGCAACATTTTGGAATTCTGCTTGTGGCATTTTAGCCCAAGCGTAAATCTGAGTTGGCAATGCAGAGAATTGATCTAATATACTGTTAGGTGTAGCTAATAAGATAGTTGGAACACCGATAACAACAAGTGGAGCTGTTTCTCCTAACGCACGAGATAAAGATAAAATGAAACCTGTTAAAATACCAGGTAACGCTGCTGGTAATACAACTCTTCTAATTGTTTGCCATTTATTTGCACCAAGGCCATATGATGCTTCTCTTACTGAACCAGGAACAGCTCTGATTGCTTCTTGGCTCGAAACAATGATGACAGGTAAGATAAGTAACGACATTGTTAACGCTGCTGCTAAAACACTGTTACCCATACCAGCTGCTCCTACAAATAATGTGTATCCCAGTAAACCAAATACAATTGAAGGTACACCTGCTAAGTTTGAAATACTTACCTTAACAATTTGAGTGAAAACATTGTCTCTCGCATATTCTTCTAAGTAAATAGCTGTTCCAATTCCTAAAATAATTGTAATGGGAATAATACTTAAAATTAGCCAAATTGTACCAACTAAAGCTCCTTTAATTCCAGCATCTGCAGGTGTAGAAGATGAAAAATTAGTGAAGAATTCAGGTGTTAGATGTCCTGCACCTTTTATAATTGTTTGTGCTAATAAAGCAATTAATACTACTAAACCAATTAACGTACAGAGAAAGAATAACCACTTGTTAATACTATTTTTCTTATCGCGAGAAGAAATATTTTTTTCAACCGACTTCTTATTAATCAATGTTTTATTTGCTGAATTAGTTGTCACCATATTAATACTCCTCTCTGAAACGTTTAGAAATCCATTGTGACAATAAGTTCATGATTAATGTGAAGATGAATAATGTAAATCCAACAGCATAGATACTGTAATAGATATCTGATCCGAAGGGGGCATCTCCTGTAGCAATTTCTACAATATAACCAGTCATTGTTTGTATAGAACTAGTTAAACTTAATGAGGATGTTGGAGAACTACCAGCTGCTAATGACACAATCATCGTTTCACCAATGGCTCTTGAGATACCTAATACGATTGAAGCTACTACTCCCGATGTTGCTGCAGGTAAAACCACCTTAGTAGCAACTTCAAATTTAGTTGCACCTAATCCAAAAGCACCTTCACGAATTTTATCTGGTACAGAAGACATTGCATCTTCACTCATACTTGTAATCATAGGAACAATCATGATACCTACGACAATACCAGGACTAATAGAGTTAAATTCTCCTAAATTTGGAATAATATTTCTTAATATAGGAGTAACAAAAGTTAATGCAAAAAAACCGAATACAATTGTTGGTATTCCTGCTAATATTTCTAGAATAGGTTTGATAATTCTACGTGCTCTATCAGATGCATATTCATTTAGATAAATGGCTGCACCTAGACCAATTGGTACGGCTACAATAGTGGCAATAATCGTGATTTTTAATGTACCAATGATAAGTGCCCAAATACCATATTGTGGTGATGAACCTGTAGGATTCCACGTTCCAGATAAAAAGAATTTAGAGATTGGTACACGTATGAAGAAAGTAATTGTCTCTGTGAGTAAAGTGAACAAAATAGCAATTGTAGTTAAGATTGAAATAGCTGAAATAATACCTAGGATGATAGGAACAATTTTATCACTTGCCCCTCCCTTTTTGTCATTATTCTTGGCTATCATTTCCCTAACATTCGTTTGTGAAGCCATGTAAAACCCTCTTTCTTATCTCCCAAAATAATTAAAAAAAGATTGGGAATTACTCGAGGAAATAGTTGAGTTCAATTCATCTTTATCATATGACAACTCAATTTCATTCCTAAAGCTGAAAAGAACAGACAAAGTGGTATCACACCACCTTGTCGTACACCTTTCGAAAATTCCCAATTCTCAGTATTTAATACATCAGTGAGTTTTATTTATCGTCTGATTTTTTATCAGACTTTTTGTCGTCTGATTTTTGATGTTTATCTAAGTATTTGTTTAAATCTTTTAACTCAGATTTGTAGGTTTTCTTAGGTGAAGCTACATAACCTGCATCTTCAGCTGATTGACCTTTATCTTTAAGTACAAATTTCATGAATTCTGACATTACTTTATTGTCTTTTAATGATTTGTCTTTAACGTAGATGAATAATGGTCTACTTAAAGCATATGAAGCATTTTGGATTGTTTTCTTAGTTGGTTCAGTAACTTTACCGTTATCGTCTTTGATTTTAACTTCTTTTAATTTGTCTTTATTTTGTTCGTAGAAGTTGTAACCGAAGTAACCGATACCTTGTTTATTTTTAGTTACAGAAGATACGATTGCGTTAGTATCAGCATTTTTCTCAGCTTTGATATCTTGTTTGTCCATTACTTCCTCTTCGAAGAAGTCGTAAGTACCATGACTTGAGTTAGGTGATACAGCATTAATTTTTTTATCTGGCCAGCTAGAGTTAACATCTTTCCATGTTTTAGCTTTACCAGAGTAAATTTCTTTTAATTGTGATTTAGTTAATTCTTTAACAAAGTCATTGTCTTTGTTAACTGCGATAGTTACACCGTCTTGTGCAATTTTGAATTCGTGGTATTTAATACCTTTATCTTCTAATTTTTTCTTTTCTTCGTCTTTAATAGGTCTTGAAGCGTCTGAGAAATCAGTTTCGCCAGCAATGAATTTTTGGAATCCAGCACCTGTACCTGCTTGACCAGAAGAAATTTTAGCATCTTTATGATCCTTAGCCCATTTTTCGTTTAATTTTTCAACGATTTGAGCTACTGTTGATGAACCTTCACCTTTTGCAGATCCTTTAAGATCGCTTCCACTTCCAGAACCTCCATTATTACCGCCACAAGCGCCAAGTAAAACCGAAGCTCCTAATACAGTAGTACCGACTAATTGCCACTTTTTCATTGAAACATCCTCCTAAATATAAATAACCTAATGGTATATGTATTTCTTACAGTTTTCATGATACAGACCTTTTGTTAATTAAAAATAGAGTAATTGTAAATGTTTTGTTAAGAATGTATAAGTATTGATTTGTTCTACTTTATATAGAAATAGAAAAATTTTATATTGGCAATTATAGAGAGGATAAGTGAGAGTTATGCTGAATAATTAGGAAATTGATTATTACTATATGTGAAAATGACTGGTGTTATTCTACTTAAAAAAGTGATTACAAGAAAAGATAGTGAACCATACCTATTTAATGATTATTTCAAGACAATGTTGTGCTTTTTATTAGAATTTGTTGTCGGACAAACTCATATTAATGCCCACAAATATTTTAGTTGGATCAAAAACTCTTAGAAATAAACTAACACATAAAAAAGTCTACCCTCTATTACTAGAAAGCAGACTCTTGAAATCATAATCTTGAAAAATTCATCATTTTCTAATCTTTGACACGACTCCAACCTTTTTTAGTTAGAGTAATCTTACCTATTTCAATATTAATAATCTTTTCCTTATATAAATGTCCAATGGCACGTTTAAAAGAACCTTTACTCATATTAAATACTTCTTTAATTGCATCTGGACTTGATTTATCCCAAAATGGCAGTTCTCCATTATATTTAATGAGTAAATCAAAAATAACTTGACCATCATCATCGAGTCGTTCATGTGCTAATGGTAAAAATGAGCCATTTAATTCACCCTTTTCATTGTGACCGATAATACGTACTTCTATTTCTTCACCTAAGCGGGGCTCTTCTTTTCGTTCAGATTTATGGACAAAGATTTTATAACCTTCATCACTAAGTAAGAAACTACCTACTCTTAACAGTCTATAAGCTCGTGCATTAATATGTTCGTTTTGTTTACTATCATCTTGTACTGGTGTATACCTCTTTTCAACGATTGTTTCACTAGCAAGTCTTCCAAACATTTGATTGTTGCTGTCAATTCTTAAAGTTACTAATAAATAGTCCCCAGCTTCTGGCCATAATTGTTTTAGTTTAGGTAAATCCTCCCATGGTACTAGAATTTCACGTGGTAATCCTACATCGATATGTGCGCCATCTCTGTCAGTTTTAATGACTTTAGCAAAATCGTACTTATCTTTAGTAACGTCAGGCATATTTTGAGTTGCAAATAACTCACTTGAGCGGTTGGGATAAATAAAGAAGCTATATTCCTCTCCGATTTCAAAATCATCTTCTTCAGTGACTTCTGATTGATTAAGTTTAACATCCTCACCATTGGGTCCTTTTAACAAGTAAGTTGAACCTTGCAAACCTGTAACCTTTAAAAATTCTATTGAACCTATAATATCTTTATCTAGCGCCATTCTATTCTCCTTAATCTTTTATTAATCAATTTTATTTGCTTTTTTTATTTAATTAGTTACTTTTAATTAAATAAACATGAGCCGTGTCGATAAAATTCTTTTCAATTATAACATGAGTTAAACATTCTATCATTACTATATCAGCGAGGTCGAAACTCCTACTATTATATGATATAATTTCTGAGTTAGAATAACGGTAAAGGAGCAAATGAATGATACAAGTAACTGATGTAAGTTTACGCTTTGGCGATCGTAAACTATTTGAAGATGTAAATATCAAATTTACTGAGGGTAATTGTTATGGCTTGATTGGTGCGAATGGCGCCGGTAAATCAACATTTTTAAAGATTCTATCAGGTGAAATTGACTCACAAACTGGACACGTGACACTAGGTAAAGATGAGCGCCTTGCAGTATTAAAACAAAATCACTTTGCTTATGAAGACGAACGTGTATTAGATGTTGTTATTAAGGGTCATGAGCGTTTATATGAAGTGATGAAAGAAAAAGA
This sequence comes from Staphylococcus saccharolyticus, assembly GCF_900458815.1. Lineage (NCBI taxonomy): Bacteria > Bacillati > Bacillota > Bacilli > Caryophanales > Staphylococcaceae > Staphylococcus > Staphylococcus saccharolyticus. Next base: position 1,382,595 of record NZ_UHDZ01000001.1, on the reverse strand, counting down.
TGAGATTTATATGAAACCTGATTTCAGTGATGAAGATGGTATTCGTGCTGCTGAACTTGAGGGAGAATTTGCAGAGATGAATGGTTGGAATGCTGAAGCAGATGCTGCTAATCTATTATCTGGCTTAGGTATTCAAACTAATTTACATGATAAAAAGATGGCTGAACTTGAAAATAATCAAAAGGTTAAAGTATTACTTGCGCAAAGTTTATTTGGTGATCCTGATGTATTGCTACTTGATGAGCCTACTAACGGTATAGATATTCCTGCAATAAGTTGGCTAGAAGATTTCTTAATCAACTTTGATAATACAGTTATCGTTGTTTCACACGACCGTCATTTCCTAAATAATGTATGTACACATATTGCTGATTTAGATTTCGGTAAAATTAAACTTTATGTTGGAAACTATGATTTTTGGTATCAATCTAGTCAATTAGCTCAAAAAATGGCTCAAGAACAGAATAAGAAAAAAGAAGAAAAAATGAAAGAATTACAGGATTTCATCGCGCGTTTCTCAGCTAATGCATCTAAATCAAAACAAGCAACAAGTCGTAAGAAACAATTAGAAAAAATTGAGTTAGATGATATTCAACCATCATCAAGAAGATATCCTTATGTGAAATTCACACCTGAACGTGAAATTGGGAATGATTTGCTTACTGTTGAAAATCTTTCTAAAACAATCGATGGTGAGAAAGTGTTAGATAACATTTCATTCACAATGAATCCTAATAATAAAGCGATTCTTATTGGAGATAGTGAAATTGCAAAGACTACATTATTAAAAATTTTAGCTGGTGAAATGGAACCTGATGAAGGAAATTTTAAATGGGGTGTGACGACATCATTAAGTTACTTCCCTAAGGATAACTCTGAATTTTTTGATAATGTAAATATGAATTTAGTTGAATGGTTACGTCAATATGCTCCAGAGGATGAGCAAACTGAAACGTTTTTACGTGGTTTCTTAGGTCGTATGTTATTTAGCGGTGAAGAAGTTAAGAAAAAAGCCAGCGTGTTATCTGGTGGTGAAAAAGTTCGTTGTATGCTTAGTAAGATGATGTTATCGAGTGCAAACGTACTATTATTAGACGAACTCACAAATCATTTGGATTTGGAAAGTATTACTGCAGTGAATGATGGTTTAAAATTATTTAAAGGTTCAATCATCTTTACTTCATATGATTTTGAATTTATCAATACGATTGCCAATCGTGTCATTGATTTAAATCAACAAGGTGCCTTATCTAAAGAGGTTCCTTATGAAGAATACTTGCAAGAAATTGGTGTTCTACAAAGTAATCAGTAATAAATAGTTTTATTTAAACATGGTCTTAGAAGATTAGATTCCTTTTAAGGTCAGGTTTAATTTTATTTGTATTCGTTATTTTTGACTCATCTTTTGTAAGTGTATTGTATAAAAAGTGATTTTTAATAATAAAATACACTTAAATTTTCTGTATATTTTTAAAAATCTAACATTTTGGTTTACAGATATATGTGCTCTATGTATAATGAAACCATATCAATTAAATAAGATTTAGATGAGGCGCATCGATCATGAGTAAATTTTAGAAAATTGTCTGCTAGCAACTGAAATTGAAAGGGTGAGATGCCGAAACAACTCATAATAGCAGTTATGGGTCGTTGGACTTTATGGTTAAGAGCTATAAGTTTGTCATTATTTTTAAATAATGGAGTGCATCACTTGTACATAAATGTAGAGCAAGTTCGCTCATTCCGAACTTGCTCTTTTTGTATACTTTTGTCATTGATGCTGAAAATGGTCAAAAAGCGGTCGAAGAATTATACAGTGCTTTCGATATTTAATAATCATGTGATATATTTATTATAAATTTTCAAAATATTACCAATATTACAAATGGAGTGACTTTATTATGACAAGATTAGCAGTAGCCGGAGCAACAGGATTAGTAGGAACAAAAATGTTAGAAACTTTGGATCGTAAGCATATTCCTTTCGACGAATTAGTGCTTTTCTCATCAGCGCGTTCATCTGGCAAGCAAGTAGAATTTCAAGGACAAACATACACAGTTCAAGAGTTAACAGATGAAGCAGCAAGTGAACATTTCGATTACGTGCTAATGAGTGCTGGAGGAGGTACTAGTGAACATTTCGCCCCACTATTTGAACAAGCGGGTGCAATTGTAATTGACAACTCAAGTCAATGGAGAATGACGGAAGATGTAGATTTAATCGTACCAGAAGTTAATGAACCTAAATTAACACGTGGAATCATTGCTAATCCTAATTGTTCAACAATCCAATCTGTCGTACCACTTAAAATTTTACAAGATACATATGGCTTAAAACGTGTTGCTTATACAACATATCAAGCTGTTTCGGGTTCTGGTATCAAGGGTAAAAGAGATTTATCTGAAGACGCTAACTGTAAAGCACCAGAAGCTTATCCTCATCCTATTTATAACAACGTTTTACCTCACATCGATGTTTTTCTAGAAAATGGTTATACCAAAGAAGAACAAAAAATGATTGATGAAACAAGAAAAATTTTAGACGATAAAGAATTGAAAGTAACTGCCACTTGTGTACGTGTACCAGTTCAAGACAGTCACAGTATTGAAATTGACGTTACTTTAGATAAAGAAGCTAACGTTAAAGATATTCAAAAATTATTTAATCAAGACGACAGGGTTGTTCTTGTAGATAATCCAGAGAACAATGAGTATCCTTTAGCAATTCATTCTACAGGTAAAGATGAGGTCTTTGTTGGTCGTATCAGAAAAGATGATTCATTAGACAACTCTTTCCATGTATGGTGTACATCAGACAATTTACTTAAAGGTGCAGCATTAAATGCAGTTCAAGTACTAGAACAAGTTTTAAAAATGAAAGGAGAACAATAATATGACTCACATGTTTGAAGGCGTTGGCGTAGCACTAGCTACACCTTTTACAAATAATAAAGTTGATTATGACGTATTAGAAAGACATGTACAATTTTTATTAGACAACGATACACAAGCTATTATAGTTAACGGAACTACAGCAGAAAGCCCTACTTTAACTGATCAAGAAAAAGAACAAGTGCTTAAAACTGTTGTAAACATAGTTGATAAACGTGTTCCTATTATTGCTGGCACTGGTACTAATAATACTCAAAAATCAATAGAGTCATCACAAAAGGCTAAAGAAATTGGTGCAGATGCAATTATGCTTATCACACCTTACTATAATAAAACGAATCAACGTGGCTTGATTAAACATTTTGAAACAATTGCAAATGAAGTGAAATTGCCAGTTGTATTATATAACGTGCCTTCTCGTACGAATATGACTATTGAAGCGGAAACTGTAGAAACGCTTAGTCATAATGAATATATTGTTGCTCTTAAAGATGCGACGAATGATTTCGACTATATGGAAGAAGTTAAAAAACGTATTAATGAAGATGATTTTGCTTTATATAGCGGTAATGATGACAATGTTGCTGAATTCTATCAACGTGGGGGTAAAGGCGTCATTTCTGTTATTGCAAATGTTATTCCAAAAGAATTCCAAAATTTATATGACGCAAAACAAAGTGGAGAAAATATTTCAAGTCAATTCGAACTCATCGATCAATTACTCAATTCATTATCAGTTGATGTTAACCCTATTCCTATAAAAGTGTTAACGGCTCATCTAGGATTTGGTAAATATGAAGTACGATTACCTCTTGTACCTTTAGAGGATGCAGAGCGCAAAGTTTTAGAGCAAACTTACGATCAGTTCAAAGCAGGTGAACATTAATGAAGATATTACTTATAGGCTATGGTGCGATGAATCAACGTGTAGCAAGATTAGCAGAAGAAAAAGGACATGAAATCGTTGGCCTGATTGATCGTTCTCCAAAAGATTCGACGCCATATACACATTATGAAAGTATTGCAAAAGTGCAAGATGTAGCAGATGTTGCCATTGACTTCTCTAATCCAGAACTACTATTTCCATTATTAGATGAGTCGTTTAATTTACCATTAGTGATTGCTACAACCGGTGAAAAGTATACACTCATTCAAAAATTAAATCAATTAGGTCAGCATATGCCAGTATTCTTTAGTGCAAATATGAGTTATGGTATACACGCACTCACTAAAATTTTAGAAACTGCGGTTCCCCTACTTCAAGATTTTGATATTGAACTAACTGAAGCCCATCACAATCAAAAGGTAGATGCTCCTAGTGGAACATTAGTGAAGCTATACGACGTCATCAAGGAACTAAGAGATTCAGTGACACCCGTTTATGAGCGTCATGAGAAAACTGAAAAGCGTTCAAAAAATGAAATCGGTATTCATAGCGTTCGCGGAGGCACAATTGTTGGTGAACATGATATTTTATTTGCTGGTACTGATGAAATAATAACTATATCACATAAGGCGCAATCTAAAGATATTTTCGCTAATGGTGCAATTGGTGCTGCTGAAAAATTAATTCATAAAGATAACGGATATTACACATTTGATAATTTATAAACTTTAAACAAAGGAGAAATTCAAATTATGGTACAACATTTATCTGCTCAAGAAATTGTTCAATATATTAGTGATGCAAAAAAATCTACACCGTTAAAAGTATATGTAAATGGAAACTTTGAAGGTGTGACATTTTCAGAAAGTTTTAAAATATTTGGTTCAGAAGAATCTAAGGTGATTTTCTGTGAAGCGGATGACTGGAAACCGTTTTATGAACAACATCAATCTAAAATTCAAGATGTAGAAATTGAAATGGATCGACGCAATTCAGCAATTCCACTTCAAGATTTAACAAATACGAATGCACGAATTGAGCCTGGTGCTTTTATTCGTGAACAAGCTATTATTGAAGATGGTGCAGTTGTAATGATGGGTGCAACAGTCAATATTGGCGCAGTTGTTGGTGAAGGTACAATGATTGATATGAACGCAACTTTAGGAGGCCGAGCTACTACTGGTAAAAATGTTCATGTAGGCGCCGGCGCAGTGTTAGCTGGAGTCATTGAGCCACCTAGTGCTTCACCAGTTATTATTGAAGACAATGTTTTAATTGGAGCTAATGCAGTTATTCTTGAAGGTGTGCGCGTTGGTGAAAGCGCAATTGTAGCTGCTGGTGCAATCGTTACTCAAGATGTTCCAGCTGGTGCAGTAGTTGCTGGTACACCTGCTAAAGTCATTAAACAAACCTCAGAAGTTGAAGACTCTAAACGTGAAATTGTCTCAGCTTTAAGAAAGTTAAATGATTAATGGATAGTTATTGATGAGTCGTTTTCAAATAAATGAATGATTAAGGTTGAAGCAAATGATTCAGATGAACACGCATGTTAGGAAGTTCACTTATTTGTTTCACCTTTTTATTATAAGAAGAATGAACAATGTTTTAATACATAATAAATGAAATCAATTTTATATAAGGGATGATTAAGATGAATGAATTAGAATTTGTTACAAAACATAGAAGACATTTACATCAAAATTCAGAATTAAGTTTACATGAATTTGAAACTACAAAATATATTACACGGTTTCTTGATGATTTGGGTGTCCCATATGATTGCCCTCTCGACACTGGAGCAATTGCATATTTAGAAGGTAATAGCAATCATACAATCGCCTTTCGTGCTGATATTGATGCCTTACCTATTTTTGAGGAAAATAACATCGATTATAGAAGTAAGACGGATAATGTGATGCATGCATGTGGACATGACGGTCATACCTCAGCTTTAATGTTGTTTGTAAAACGTTGTAAAGCAATGGCCGATAAAGATGAGCTACCTCATAATGTAGTGTTTATCTTCCAACCTGCTGAAGAAACTGGCGGTGGTGCCAACCGTTTAATTAAAGCTGGTGCCTTTAAGAAATATCCCATCGAAGCAGTATATGGTATTCATGTAAATCCATTTACAGAAGAAGGCAAAGTTGTTATTCGGGATGAAGAAATAACGGCGAGTGCGACTGAATATCGTTTTTACTTAAATGGTTTGTCTAGTCATGTCGCAGATAAAGAACAAGGACATTCTTGTGGTGAAGCACTGCAACATGTTTTAGCACAAGTAGGACAAATTCAACAGTACCATCTTAATGGATTAAAACGAAATATTGTTCATATGGGTCACTTTGAAGCTGGTGAAGCTATTAATACTGTTCCAAGTCACGGTTATCTAGAAGGAACGATTCGTACCTATGATCTAGATGATCTTATTGTAGTTAAACATCAAATGAATAAAATTGCTGAAAGTGTGCAACTTCTTTTTAATGTTGAGTGTCAAGTTAAATTTGAAGAAGGTTATCCACCTACTATAAATAGTCCTAAGCTACGAGAAAGCGTTGAAAATGCATTAAAAGGCGCTAATTTAGAAGTCATCGATAAACCTACACCATTTTTATTTGGCGAGGACTTTAGTTTTTATGGTCAACAACTCGCACCTTCATACTTTGCGTTTGTGGGTACTCAAAACAAAGATAAAGGTTTTGTTACAGGATTGCATACATCTCATCTTAATTTCGACGAAAAGGTATTGATTGATGTAGCAAATTATTATGAACAAATATTAAGTAATTATAAAGAGGTGTAAGTGAATTGACAGCAATTTGGTCAGTAGATACAGAAGCGTTTTATCAGAATGCTGTAAAAGTTAGAAATAATCAATCTTTAATGGCAGTAGTTAAAAATAATGCATATCATTATGGGTTAGAATTTGCAGTTAAAGAATTTTTAAAAGCTGGTATTCAAACATTTAGTACAACTTCTTTAAAAGAAGCTGTTCGCGTCAGAGAGATAGCACCACAAGCGACAATCTTTCTTATGAATGCAGTTTATGATTTCGATACTGTTAGAAAGTACCAAATTCATATGACACTCCCCTCTTTATCGTACTATTATGATCATAAAGACGACTTGAGCAGTATTCATGTGCATTTAGAGTTTGAGAATCTTTTACATCGTTCAGGTTTTAAAGATTTAAATGAATTTCATGAAGTATTGGAAAATGATGCTCAAAATAAAAGTGAAAATAAAATGATCATTTCAGGTTTGTGGACACACTTTGGTTATGCAGATGAATTTGATGTACTGGAATATGGTATTGAACGTGAAGCTTGGTTGAATATTCTAAATATATTACTTGATGAAGGTTATACATTTGATATGATTCATTCTCAAAATAGTGCTAGCTACTATCGTGAAGGTCAAATCGTCCTTCCTCATCATACTCATGCTCGTGTCGGTATTGCATTGTATGGATCTAGACCTTATAGCAAATTGAATAAGTCTGAAATTCAACAATCTCTCACAGTTAAAAGCAATGTTATTCAAGTGCGCGAAGTAAATAAGGGAGATTATTGTGGATACAGCTTCGCATATGAAGTGACAAAAGATTACACACATTTAGCAGTTGTAGACGTTGGGTATGGTGATGGTATTCTAAAATCTAGAGCCCAACACGAAGTACTCATTAATGGTAAACGTTATCCTATAAAAGCTTTAATGATGAGTCATATGTTTGTTGAAGTTGATGATGAAGTTCATCCACAAGATGAGGTAGTATTATATAATAACGACATACGCATTGATGAATATACATTCAAAGGTGTAGGCGCTAACTCTGAACAACTTAGTGCTATGAATCACGATTCTCTAATAAAGGAGTACATATAAATGGCGGTCAAATATAATGATTATGGCGAATTAACTATGGAAGGTACAAGTTTAAAGACTGTAGCACAAAGTTTTGGTACCCCTACTATTGTTTATGACGAAGATCAAATTCGTACCCAAATGCGTCGATATCATGATGCATTCAAGAAAAGCGGTTTAAAATATAATATTTCTTATGCTTCTAAAGCATTTACTTGTATTCAAATGATTAAATTAGTTCAAGAAGAAGATTTACAATTAGATGTCGTATCAGAAGGAGAACTATATACGGCCTTAGAAGCCGGATTTGATCCTAGCCGTATTCATTTTCATGGTAATAATAAAACAAAACGTGAGATTCAAAATGCATTGGAAAATGATATAGGATATATAGTTGTTGATGCATTAGAAGAAATTGACTTAATAGATAAATATGCAAGTAAAGATGTAAATGTAGTTTTAAGAGTGAATCCAGGTGTAGAAGCACACACTCATGAATTCATTCAAACAGGACAAGAAGATAGTAAATTTGGCCTTTCAATTAAACATGGATTAGCACTTGAAGCAATCCAAAACATCAAAGCTTCTCAGCGTTTAAATTTAAAAGGTATTCATTTCCATGTGGGATCACAAATTGAAGGTACTGAAGCTATGATTGAAACTGCCAAACTTGTATTAAAATGGTTAACTGAAAATGATATACAGGTTGAATTACTTAACATTGGCGGAGGTTTCGGTATCAAATATGTAGAGGGTGATGTGAGCTTCCCTATTGAAACAGGCATCGCTGAAATTGCAGATGCAATTAAAGAAACTGCACAGCAATTAAATTATGTCATCCCTGAAATTGGTATTGAACCTGGTCGTTCAATTGTTGGAGAAGCAGGTATTACTTTATATGAGGTTGGAACGATTAAAGAAATACCTGGAGTGAATAAATATGTGTCTGTTGATGGTGGTATGAGTGATCACATTCGTACAGCTTTATACGGTGCACAGTACGAGGCTTTATTAGTTAATCGTCATGAAGAAACTGATGATACGGTAACGATTGCCGGAAAGTTATGTGAATCTGGTGACATTATTATCAAGAATGCCAAATTACCATCATCGGTTAAACGTGGTGACTACTTAGCTATCTTATCTACAGGTGCATACCATTATTCTATGGCTTCAAATTATAATCAAATGCAAAAGCCATCAGTATTCTTCTTAAAGGATGGTAAAGCACGAGAAGTGATTAAACGTCAATCTTTAAGACAGCTAATTATTAATGATATGAAATAATAATAAAAATGAGTGAGGAAAAAGCTCACCTACTATATTATGATTTTAATTTAATTAAAAACGATTTGCAAAATGCCCTGGATAGGTTTAACCATCATCAGTTCAGGGCATTTTTATAATTAACTTAAATTAAACAAGATTTAAAATTGAATTTTTCTGAATATCGTAATTGTTAAAAAATAAATAATTATTATATAAACTATAGTAATAGTGCTCATTACTGATACGTTGAAAATAAAACTATTATCGCTATCTAAATTTGTAAATTATGAAGGGAAAAACTTGATTTTATTAATATTGTCAGTAATCTTTATGAGCACATAACATAAAATCATACTTATAATAGTTATTCCAGAATTAAATCTGACAGAAAAAATAACGACATAAAATGTTAAGAATAAATCAGTTAAAAAGATTCCAAGAAGATTTAAGATTAGAGTATGATTTAATTCTGAGTTATTTAACAGAAAAGAATGAGATGAGTATTCATAATTGTTAACATAAAACAAATAAACTTCTAACGTTGTGATAATAATAAAATGGATAAGAACATGAAATAACTAGGAATAATAGATATTAATTTAGAATTAAAAATTTTGTAACGACTTTGATCCTTATAAAATAATAGTCTTCCTGTGCTAATTTCGTTGTAAAATGATAAAGATGCTAAATATTCAACAATTATAAGTGATAGCATAGCTTTTTGTTGGGTGTCATATATTGCGTTAAATAGTTCTAAAAAACTTACGCTATTCGTTTGTGTTGCTGATAATGAAGGGAAATTACTATTAAGTAATTCAGCTAGAAATATTAAAAGAGGATAAAATCCGAATTAATAATTGTTATTGAATTTCCGTCAATTTTTTTGATGAAATTGAAATTAGCTTTTAGTTTTAAGGCATTGGTTATAGAATTTTTGAATATTAACTTCTGAGTGATTATTTTATTATGTAAGTCAATTTCTTTAATTTGGTGGTTTTCTAATAAAAGAAATCTATCACAATTTTAACTGATGGAAATTAAAAATAAGGTGTTTTTTTCTTTTGAAAACTTTTCAATTATATTATTTAATTCCCTTACTCCTAACAGATCTAGGCCTAAAAATGGCTCATCTAGTATAGCTACTTTTGGTTGAGTAATTAAACAACTAGCTAAACAGAGTCTCTTTGTTTCATTCCATATGAAGAATTTTTAACTTTCTTATCATTATCTTCTAAACCTACTATGTTAAGCATTGTTTGGATTTCGCTTGAATAGCTAATCTTATTATTAATTTTTAGGTAATTTTCAATATTTTGTCTTGCATTTAACTCTGGGTAATATATTTGCCCTATCATAAAAGAAAAATCTTTAATCATATTGTGGGAGTCATCTATATCCGTATTTTTAAAATAAACATTTCCTTGAGATGGTAATTGAGTTTTAGCTATTAGTTTCATTAATGTTGATTTTCCAGCTTCACTAGAACCTATGAGCCCCACCATTTCACTAGCTAATAATTTGAAATTAACATCACATAGTACTTTTTTTCTTAAAAGATTTATATACATTTCTAAATTCTAGCATTAATTTCGTCTGTTTTATATTTTTTATATTTAATAAAAAATACAATCAATTGAGGTATTAAATAAACAAAAAAAGAAGATTATGTGAGATAATTCAAGCATATTTGGAGAAATTTTAATTTCAATATCACTTCTAGTGATTTGTGCTCTATCGATGTAGGATAAGTAACCATCAAGATGCATTATATATACTATAGATAATGTAAAAAATTAGGTTTTTAATTACATTTAACTATAAATATAGCTTCATTTTTGAAGAAAAAGCAATTAAGATAGCTGATGTAATAGACGGTACTAAAATAATTAATAAATTTGCCAAGTAAACATCAATATGTAATTCTAAAAGTGCTAAAATTGAGAAAAATACAAAGTTTAAAAATAAGGACAATAATATCGACTTCATGAATTTCACCTCATTACTACAGTTAAAATGTTATATATCCAATGAATGATAATTGAAAAACTAATTTTGAATTTATATCTTATAACATACAGAATTATACTTGAAGGAAATCTTACTAATAGATTAGATACCAGCGACTCATTAAGATGTAAGATTAATGCAAATAGTAGAGAACCAATAAAAATAGGAATTATTAAACTGAAGCTTTTTAGCAAAATGTTAAATATTACTTTCCTAAATAAAAATTCTTCCATTAATGCTATAAAGAAATTAAATGAAAATAACTGATAATCATCAACATAGACTAATAAAATTAATAAGACTATAAAATATGAAAGTAAATTTTTTAGATAACAATTTAAGTGGATCAGTTTTATAATTAAATATTGAAGAGAGATAAATAGGTATTAGTATAAAACTTAATAAAATAGCAAGAATCAGCGATAAAAATTCGGAATATTCGGATGATTTAAAGTATACTAATATTCTTATGCTTATGCTTATACTATAATGATAATTATTGTTATGAATAAATTAATTAGCTTTAAATTTATCATTTAATGAAACGACCACGGTAACCAAAAGAAAAACGACCAATTAAAACTTTTAATAATTTAAAATGATTTGGCATAATATTGTCTACTTCCCCTACTTATCAATTAAATTAAAAAAAAACAATTTTATTATTTAATTGATAAAAATATATTGAGGACTATTTTATTAAGAAAGATGTTTAGAGAGTTTAATTTTAAAAAACATAGGTATACCAAAAATTATTATTTATTCAAATTAATAATTTTTGGTATTGAGCATAAAAACAGAAAGAAATTAATTTCGATTTCTTTCTGATATACTATATGTATTAATATAAAAAACACCCTACTGCTTTGTAAGGTGTTAGTTAAAGTCAATTACTACAATCTATTTATTATAGTTTAACAACGTTTGCAGCTTGAGGACCGCGATCGCCTTCAACTACTTCAAATTCAACTGATTGACCTTCTTCTAATGATTTGTAACCATCTTGGTTGATTGCTGAGAAGTGTACGAATACGTCGTTTTCTCCTTCAACTTCGATGAAGCCGAAACCTTTTTCAGCATTAAACCACTTAACTGTACCTTGTTTCATATTTCTGAAACCTCCAAGACTAAATTCTTTCAATATGCATTATTCGCATATTACAAAAAATACGTGTCCTTATATGTATTATAAAATCAAATATTCTTTGCAATATGGAATAAAACAATTGCTTAATGATTATTATAGTTTAGTCATAGCTAAATTGCAATACAATTATAGAAAATTATCATTTAATCAATTTTTGGAAGATTAAAATATACCTCATTATTTTTTAAAATAATAAAACTATAAAATATTTGTAAATCCTCCTCACAATCGTCACAATAATTTAAATCACAATTATTATAAAAAGCATAAATGTTATACTTGCCTACTACATAATTGTCAAAGCATTCTTTACATTTACAAACCAATTGCCTATATTGCTTTAACATATCTTCATAACTGTTAAAGTTAAAACGCTCGACAACCTTTTCAGGCCAGTCTTCAAATAGCCACCAGCCTTCGTAGTCAGCCCTAATCTTGGCAACTGTCCACATTTTGATTTCCCCTTCCATCCTTCAAACTTATACACCAATTTTAACTTTTCATTGTTCAAAATCAAGTTTCAAGACTCATACTTATGGCCGATGATTTATATAGTAATTATTAGTTTTTTACAATTAAAATACGTATAATAAATATAAGAGGTGATTTTATGCAACGTAAACATATACAAGTATTTGGTAATGTACGAGGTGTAGGATTTAGATTTTATACTGCACGCATTGCAAATCAATATGATATTAAAGGGACAGTTCAAAATGTAGATGATTATGTAGATATATATGCGCAAGGTGAAAATGAAGCTTTATACCAATTCACTCAATCAGTAATTGAAGGTGCATCACCCGCCTCATCAGTTTCAACATATAATATAGAAGATTTAAATGTAGATGAATTATTAACTGAGTTCAAGACGATTTAGACTTTAATATAAAGGAAGATGACACTTGAGATATAACATTTCTCGTATATTTGGAGTGTTAGTGGGCATACCAGTAGCCTTTATCACATGGTTAGTTACTGTTTTTGCATGGGGGGATGTGTCATTCATTTTAGATGTACTTATAGGAATGGGAGGATTTCTCTTATCATACTTCCCTACTCAACGGCTCACTTCACGAAAATATCTTCATGAAATTGGGTTATCACGAAGAGACTATAAATATGTAAGAGCGCAACTTAATCATGCGCATGGTAAAATCAGAGATATTTTAAAAACATTTATCAATGTTCGTTCTATTAAAGATTTTAGACAGGTCAATGACATATATCGTATTTCTCGCTCAATTTATATGAGTATTAAACAGCGACCAGGGATGTTCTTTAAAGTTGAAAGTTTCTTTTACTCACATTTAGATAATGCTCTAAATTTAGTTGATGCCTATACACGATTAACACGCATGTCACGTAAGACGCACCAAGAAAAATTGAAATTAGAACAAACTCGCATCACTTTGGATGAAGTAAAAAGGACTTTGGTTGCAGATTTAAAACGTCTAAATGAAGATGATTATGAACGATTGGATATTGAAATGGAATTGAATAAATTAGAACAAGAACGTCGTAAAGATGTTTAATGGGAATGGAGAGATGAATGAGATGTCGCGTGAATTAAGTAGTAATCAATCACATCCACTCGATCAATATATGGAAGAGCAATCGACAAACCAACCTTCTATAGTTGAGGATTTTAAAACTCAGTTAAGTAATGAAGATAAAAAGAAGATTGAATCTATAAGCCAACAAATTCAGCCTCTTGATCATGATGGCTTGCTACAATTCGGTACTCAACTACAGCAAAACATGTCTCAATTTTCTCATCGAATGTTAGATGAGGTACAATCGAAAGATATGGGTCCTGTTGGAGATGTATTAAATCAATTAATGGGAAAGTTAAAATCAGTAAATCGTAACGAGTTGAATCCTGAAAAACAATCAAAATTGAAACGTTTCTTTAGAAGAACGAAAGCATCAATAAACGAAATTTTTTCGAGAATGCAATCTGTAAGTTCACAAATTGATCGTATAACTATACAATTAGAAAAACATAAAGGAAATTTAACCAAGAATGTTGAATTATTAGATGGTTTATACAAGAAAAATAAAAATTATTTTGATGGTGTAACACTATATATTGAAGCAGCAAAGAGAAAAAACAAGAAATTCAAATTGAAATGATTCCTAAATTACAAGAAAAAGTTTACAAAACGGGTAAAATGGGTAGCCAAATGGACATTCAGGCTGTTGCTGATATGGAGCAATTTGTAGACCGTTTGGATAAACGAATTTATAATTTACAATTATCACGTCAAATTGCCATCCAAACTGCACCTCAAATTCGGATGATTCAGAATGTTAACTAAGCGCTTGCTGAAAAGATTCAAAGTTCTATCTTAACAAGTATTCCCATCTGGAAAAATCAAATGGTTATTGCCCTTACTTTGATGAGACAAAGAAATGCTGTTTCAGCTAATGATTTGCTTACACAAAATGCAATTGAGACAGCAACAGAAAACGAGCGTGGTGTTGTTGATATTGAAACACTTAAAACAACTCAAAATGATATCATTGAAACTATTGAACAGACTTTAAGAATTCAACAAGATGGACGTCAAAAACGACAAGTAGCTGAAAGAGAATTAAATGATATGGAACAAGATTTAAAACAGCATCTGTTGTCTATGCGTAAGGATTAAATAAAAACCACGCATGTTGTAGGTAAAATGTATTTTATCATGCGTGTCTTTTTATAACTTAATTTATTTATTCTTTTTGATAAATAATTGGTGTCTGTTTAACGAAGTAAGAAATGGTATATCCGATAATTGTCGCAATTACTGCAATAGGAAACCACTCTAGTGAATAATGTTTTAACGGTAAGTGATCTATAAATGAAAGTTTGAACCACCCTTGAGTGGTAATTAAACTTAATATAGATTCAATGGTTACTATAACAAGGGGGACTTGTTGAGCAATGCGTTTTGTTGGTATAAATCGTGCAATAAGTATGAGTAAAACAACAGTAATTGCTATCGGATACACTACACTTAGCACTGGCACTGACATCTTAATGACAGAATTAAGTCCTTGGTTTGCTAAAACAAAACTTACTATAGTAAAGAATATAACATATATTTTGTAAGAAATTTTAGGTAAGATTCGATGGAAGTATTCACTTACAGATACAATAAGACCGCATGCTGTTGTTAAACAAGCTAAGGAGACGATAATACCTAATAGATACTTTCCTAAATTACCGAATCCTTTGGTTGCCATTGTAGTTAGCAAATATGTTCCTATATTTTGACCATTTGTTGTTAGTTCTTTCATTTTGCCAGTAGAAACATGCATGTGATTACCTATAAAGCCTAATGCAATATAAATAAATACCAAGGCAACTGCAGCTATAAGACCGGCGATAATCGTTTGTTTAAATATTTTATCAGCATGATGAACGCCGGTGGTTTTAATTGCATTAACAACAATCATTGAGAATGCAATCGATGCAATCGCGTCCATCGTTAGGTAGCCTTGCGTAAATCCTTGAGAAAAGCCACTAAAATTAGAAGTGAAAATCTTTGTATCTCCTATGCCTGACGAATGTCCGCCAAAGTCTACGAACCCTTTAATAATCATTGCTAATATTGTAATTAGCAGTAACGGTGTAAGTAAAGAACCAATGCGTTCTATCATTTTATTAGGGTTTAAACATAAATAGAGTACAATTAAAAAATAAATAACGGTAAAAATAAATAAAGCTAAACTACCGTTGGTATGAGCAATTGGAGTGACAGTCATTTCAAATGAAGTTGAAGCTGTACGTGGAATTGCAAATAATGGTCCTATCGTTAAATATATTATAATTAAAAAGATTAACGAAAATTTTGGTGATATTTTATTAAATGATCCGATATAGCCATGTTTATCGAGTGCCCCAACGACTACACCTAGTAAAGGTAATCCAATACCTGTTAATGCGAATGCAAGTATTGAAGGCCAAAAGAAATGTCCACTATCGAGTCCGAGTTGTGTTGGAAATATGAGGTTTCCTGCACCGAAGAACATGGCGAATAAAGTAAAACCTGTAATCCAAGTGTTTTTATTCATAATGCTGCTCCTTTTTCTATTAATGCAACATCAAACATTCTATCATAATCAAGAATTATAAGTCTATATAAAATTTCAGAAAATTTAAAACTTACTCGATTTAAATATTTATAAGTTCGAAAATATACACTAAATTAATTTTAAGAACTATAAACCCATCTGTCTCATAATATTATTTAGAAAGATTGAAGTAGAAGTTTCTTTAATAACGGGGAAAGATGACTTGGTATAATGTTCCACTCCTTCTACAAAAATGGCATATTGACCATAAATATTGTGTATCGTTTGTTCGATATCTTCTGTTATAGGTTCTTGACTTAAAAACACATTGAACACCTCAATACCAAACTTTCTGGCACGTTCTACTGTTTCATAAGTATCTAAGATACTGTCTTGACTATAATTAAAGGCCGATGGTTCTCCATCTGAAAATATAATTAAAAAGCGTTGCTGATGACTTCTTTGAAGTAACCTTTCACTGGCAATTCTGATAGCCACTCCATCACGATTATCATCTTGCGGCTCTAATGTCATGATTCTCGGGCCTTCCTTTTCGAAAATTGAGTAGTTATAATTAATGATTTCATCAATGATATTTGGTTGTTCACGATTATCGGCTTCAAAAGCATCTTCATTAAATGCTAAAATTTCATGTTTAATACTAAGAGATTTTTAATGTTTCATGAAACAGTACAACGCCTTTCATAGTTTCGTCCATCTTATCATGCATACTTGCAGATGCATCGATAAGCAATGTAAATGTTGCATCAAATGATTGACTTAAATCTTGTTTTTTATAAAATAATTTAAGTTGGTCTTTCATAAACCAATTAATCAGATCTTTTTGAAGACAACCTTTTGTTAGATTATGACATTCATCTTGATGTTCTCTTTCAATGGTCTTTTTAATGATTTGAATTAAGTCTTTAATTTCATACTGAACATCATTTTTAGAATATTGATATTCAACGATATTTTGTGGAGTAATATCTGGTACTCTCCAATCAATGCTAATGTTCTTATTTATACCATCTAAAGGGAAAGTTTGATTTTGACCTATAAATCCTCCATCCTAACAGTCTAGTGTATTTTGTGAAACTTTACCTTTTTTAGTCATCATATCAGTCATATCATCAGTACTATCGCCTTCTCTAGCAGTATCATTATCCGCCATTACTTCACTATTTTCGCCTTCATGAAGTTCCATTTCTAAATACGCGCCACCTTTAGAATGACTATCTGCTGCTTTTGTCTCAGCTTTTTCAGTTTCTATATCATCTTGTGCATGGGTGCCATCTTGTCCGTCTGTGTTACTCGCGTCTATGCTTTTAAATCTTCATAGGTGTGGGCATAAATATCTTCATATAACTGTTGTGGTAAATAATAATAATCATTTAACATATCTTGCTTAAGTAAATCATCCACCTGGTACATAATACGTTCAGCTAGATACATATTATCTTCTGAAGTTTGATTTTGGAAAATATTAGGCAAATCTTGATACATACTAACCAAAATTTCATCAAATTTGGGATGGATTGAAGGGATATCGTAGAAATTTTGACTTAAAAAAGCACGTTCCAAATATAAAAATAATAAATCAGTATAAACTGTCTTAGTCTTGTAGACATTGATTTGTGAGTTTGTAAAAGAAAGTCTTGTGTCTAAGCGTAAATCGATGAACGTTGCTGTGCTAGGTCGATGTAGTCTGATAAGTTCAAAAATACGTACATCTTCTAATAATTTAAAAAGTTGTTGGAAGAACTTTGGATGTTCAAAGTCTTAGTGATGTAAAACTTGATTAATAATTGAGGCATCCATATTAAGGTAACCAAAAGTTGCAAGTAAAACATCTGTTTTTAATCCAGCTTGTTCAACATGTCGAGGTCGATGAGACCAAAACCAACTTGTTATAAGTGTATTACTAAATGGATTATAATAAGGGAATTTTTGAATTTTGACTTGTGTTTGCTCATGTTTTAAAAGTAAACGGTCTAAATCTTGTAACATCATAACTTGTTTCGCATCTAATTGTTCATCGTTAAATTTTATGAAACGCTCACTCATATTTATCCCTCTTTAAAAGTTTAACTCGATAGCATTGATAATGGCTTATTGTTCTCGTTCGTCTTCTAATTTATCAATGATTGTTCGTTGTATTGCTCTTCGAATAGGCATCACTGTAACTAAATCACTTAAGTCTATTAAAGCGCGGATACTTGCTGCCTCTTCAGAAATTTGACCCTGTTTCGACATTGTACGTAAATCTTCATTAAACTTAATAATTTGATGAATGGTGTAATCTTCTTGCAATCTGCTTTGTTCCTTGATAACTGTTTTTAAAATGTCACCATTAATATAATCAACTTCTATAACGACAAAGCGATTTTTTAGTGCTTCATTCATTGGTAATGTTCCAACATATCTTTCATTAATAGCTGCTATGACATTAAAGTCGGGTGCAGCTTTAATGACCTCTCCAGTGTATGAGTGTATGGGTTAGTCAATTGACGACGATAATCCAATACACCATTGAGTATTGGCAATGTTTCAGGTTTAGCCATGTTAATTTCATCAATATATAAGATATGTCCGTGTTTCATAGCCTTAATTACAGGGTCATCTATAAATACAATCTCTTGATGACCATCTTCATTCGTTTGAATAGTTTTAAATCCCAATAAACTCTCTGTATCTAAATCAACTGAGCAATTCACTTGGTGCATGGGACGTTGAATTTCTTGGCTTAAAGTTTCTGCAAGCTTAGTTTTTCCTGAACCCGTAGGTCCTTTAAGTAAAATATTCTTATTTAAATTAAATAATGCTTTAGCATCCTCAAATACTGTCTCATCTGAATTTTTATAAACTGTTTGTACCATAATTCCCATCCTTTAAGTATAAAAAAGACTAAGACATATGAGTAAAAAGTTGCTTTGTCTTAGTCTTATTAAAATTATAAAACGAGATTGAAACTACTTAGAAAAGTATTAACTTAAATAAAAATTGTATATTCATGTTGAATTGTAATTTTATCGGGGTTAATTTACGTTCAATCTTTATATCACTCACCTCATAAGTAATGTTTCTTAAACTTCTTTGAAATAATCTTTAAAATATCCACCTACTAAACCAGAATTATCAATAATTTGATAATATTCTTCAGTTTCATTCACAACATCGTATTGTTTGCCAACAGTTAGCATATCTGCAACTGTAAATTTCTTTGCGTCAGTGTTTGTCACTTCAACTTTTTTAATTGGTGTACGTTCTTTCCAAGTTTCATGTAACATATGATAACCTTCCTTGATTTATGTCATTTTACTTTTCTAATGTATATATAAATGATATACCACTATTTTCTGTAATTCTAAGAGATTCTGAGTCGTCTTGCTCTAAAGTTTGATAAGGAATACCTATATCATCCAAGCGTTCTTTGGCGTGATTAAATGCTTCGCGTTCTTTAGTTGCAAATTCTACTTGTTCGATAGGTCCACAATCAGCCATTTCAATATTTTCTTTGGCTTCGTATAAATGAAGTTCTCCGCCTAAGCCACCTTCACCAATTTTAAATACATGAATATGTTGAGTTGCTTCTTCATGAGGTAAGTATTCAGCGAATAAGTCTAACCCAAATACTTGAATAAGAATGGATGTAGTTATAGGTAACTCATTGACTTTAATAATAACTGGACCTAATCCTTGGACTTGATGCAAAGGATTGACTGAGCTTTCAAATGATGGTATGCCTAAACCAATTCCTGTATTATGTTCATCAGAATAAATATCGAACTTTTGGTGATTATGATCTTCAAAACTAAAATGCTTAAGACCATTAAGTTCAGTTAATGAGCTATATGAAATGTTCTGCTGTGATAAAATACCTTGGTATTCTAATAATCCTGAGTCAGATGGTGTCCTTAATCCTATACTTTCAATATGTTGATTTGTAAAGTGTTCATCAGGAATTTCAACAAAGTGAATACGTGTTCCCGGACTTAAATTAGCATCACCAAATCTTATAGCACTATCATTTTTATTTGTATATTGTAGTCCAATAATATCACTAAATAATTCTTTGGTTTTAGATAAGTCTCTTGTTCCAATAGTGACACTTCTAAGTCCGCTCATAAACTGACACTCCTCTATTTTTCTTTACAATGTATATTATAACGTATTTTGTAAGTATTGAATATGATGAACGTTTAAATACTTAAGATTAAAAAAGTTCCATTTAATTTATTTTAAAATAAAACCTTCACGTTGGCTAAAATATATGTATGTATTAGAATAATATATAAAGACTGCTGAAGGAGGCATATGTATGTCTAATTTATGGATTATATTTGCGATTACAGTTTTAATTGCAGTTTATTCAGGAATTGAAGTATTTACTAATTTAAACAATAAGAAACAACCTAGATTTAAATATTTTACAATCGCATTTGTCATCTTCATTATTCTAGCAATGATTGAAATTATTTTCCTTGTTAGAGGATAAGTTAAATTGTAATAAGATATAATATCTATAAGGTAACTATGTTAGTAGTTTTCTTATAGATATTTTTTATTTCTCTTTGCGTTATTCAATTATCTTCGACTCCCAATTTATGTGACGTCTTCTTTTTAATTATATCTTAGCATTAATAGGTATAGATACAATCATACTTTTGACATATTTAAGCAAAAATACAACGACGTTAATCGTCGTTGTATTAGTATAGATAGAGTGTATTGAGTTCAGAATTATGATTCAAGTAATAAATCTTCTGGATTTTCAATTAATTCTTTAATTGTTTTTAGGAAACCTACTGCTTCTTTACCATCAATGATTCTATGATCATAGCTTAAAGCAATATACATCATTGGACGATTTTCAATCGTATCTTTATCAATAGCAATTGGGCGTATGATAATTGAATGCATACCTAAGATAGCAGCCTGATTACCATTAATTATTGGTGTACTCATCATTGAACCGAAGATACCACCATTAGTAAACTGTAAATGAATCATTTACCATATCATCTAAGCTTAATTTCTTATAGCGTGCTTTAACAGCTAAATTTGCAATTTCTTGTTCGATTTCAGCAAAATTTTTCTTATCACAATCTCTAACAAAAGGTACTAATAAACCATCATCTGTAGAAACAGCGATACCAATATCGTAATATTGTTTAGTAATCATATCATCTCCGTCAATTTCAGCATTGACTTCTGGATATTTTTTTAGCGCAGCTACAGCAGCTTTTGTGAAGAATGACATAAAACCTAATTTTGTATCATCATGGTCTTTAATGAATTGTTCTTTTTTACGCTTACGTAAATCCATAACATTTGTCATATCTACTTCATTAAATGTTGTTAACATCGCTGTTTGGTTAGATACTTCTAACAATTTTTTTGCAGCTGTTTTTTTACGACGGGATGTTTTTTCACGAATAACAGGTTTAGATGGATGGTCATTAGATTTTTTAGAACCATTGTTTTGAGAATTACTTTCACTTTTAGCTGTTTGACTTGCTTGTTTTTGACTATTGTCTATATCCTCTTTTCTTAAAACATCGTTACCTTTACCTGAAACTTCGCTTAAATCAACTCCATTTTTACAAGCATGACGACGTGCGGATGGTGTAGCATTGATTTGTTGGTTATTATTATCTTGTTGCTTATCAGAAGTTGATTGCGTTTGATTAGCTTGGTCTTCATTTTGATTAGCAACTTTCGTTTCTTCTTGTTGTAGAGTTTCATTTGAAGAATTGTTTGATACGTTACCACTACCTTCACAGATAATGGCTACAGCTTGACCTACTTCTACTGTATCTCCTTCTTCGGCTAATTGTTCTGAAAGTACGCCTGCCTCTTCAGAAACAACTTCAACGTTTACTTTATCTGTTTCTAATTCTAAAATAGCTTCCCCTTTATCTACGCTATCTCCAACGTTTTTCAACCACTCTGCAATGGTACCTTCTGTAATTGATTCTGCTAATTCTGGAACTTTTACCTCTGGCATACTTATTTTCCCCCTAATTAATTATTAATACTACTTTCAATAATTCTATTTTGAACAAGTTTATGAATTTCTCCATCACCTTCAGCAGGTGCTGCCCTTTGTATTCTACCATGATAGCTAAGATCGTATTTATCAGTGATAAGCGCTTTGAGGTATGGATAGACGAATAACCATGCACCTTGGTTTTTAGGTTCTTCTTGAACCCATGCTACTTTTTCAAGATTTGGTAATGACTCTAAAATTTCTTTGATTTCATCTTCTGGGAATGAATACAATCTTTCTACTGCGATAAGAAGGATTGATTCATCCAGATTTTTTGCTAAATATTCTTTTAAGTCGATAAACATCTTTCCTGATGCTAAAATTACTTTTTTAACTTTTTTAGCATCGTGACTTTCAGCAATAATAGGTTTAAACCCACCAGAAGTGAATTCATCAATTGCTTTAGCTACAGTTTTGTTACGTAATAAACTTTTAGGAGACATAACAATTAGCGGTCTCATTTCTTGAGTATCTAAACTTGCAGCTTGTGCGCGTAATAAGTGGAAGTAATTACTTGAACTAGATAAGTTAACTACTGTGGTATTATTTTCAGCGGCTAATTGTAAAAATCTTTTTAAGCGTGCTGATGAATGTTCAGGTCCTTGTCCTTCATAAGAATGCGGTAAGAACAATGTTAATCCTGAGCGTTCACCCCACTTAGCACGTGAGCTTGAAAGAAAGTTGTCGAACATCATTTGAGACATATTTGAAAAGTCTCCATATTGTGCTTCCCAGATATTAAAACTGCCCTTATTTTCAACATTATAACCGTACTCAAAGCCTACAACTACAGCTTCTGAAAGTGGTGAGTTATGAATATCAAATGTAGCTTGCTGGTTGGGTACATGGTGTAAAGGTATCGCCATTCTCCTCATCGTGTAACACGGCATGTCTATGACTAAATGTTCCTCTTTCACTATCTTGTCCAGTTAAGCGTATAGAAGTACCGTCTTGAATAATTATAGCGAATGCAAGTTGCTCTGCTTGAGCCCAATCAACAAGACCGTTTTCTTTTTCAAAAGGTTCTCTACGCTTTTCAAGTACTTTATTAAGCTTTTTAAGCACATGGAAATCTTCAGGATAAGTGAGCATTGCATCGTTAATTTCTTTTAAATGATCAAAAGTGAAGTCTTTATCATCACTTTGTAAAGATAAATGAAGTGCTTGTGGTTTTTCCATATCTGGATCTGGGTTATCCATTTTGTAGGATTTATCAATTTTATCATGTGCGGCACGCATTTCTTTTTGTACATTGTCAATAACTTCATTCATTTCATCTTCAGAAATGATACCTTCATCGACTAACTTCTTACCGTATAAAATTTCAACTGAGTCATGCTTTCTAATGTTTTGATATGACATTGGATTTGTAATAGAAGGTTCATCCATTTCATTATGCCCGTAACGACGGTATCCTACTAAATCAATCACTACATCTTTATGGAACTCTTTACGGAATTCCATAGCAATTATTGCTTCAATCGTTGCTTCCACATCATCTGCATTTACATGTAAGATTGGAACATCATATCCTTTAGCTACGTCAGATGAGTATGTTGTAGAACGACCATCTGTTGGTTCAGTTGTAAAACCAATTCTGTTATTTGTAATAATGTGTAAAGCGCCACCTGTTGAATACCCTTTTAAACTGCCTAAGTTCATCGTTTCAAAGTTGATGCCTTGACCAGGATAAGCAGCATCACCGTGAATAATAATTGGCATTGCACTATGGAAGTCTGTTGAAGGTGTACCTGCTTGTTCAGTGTTATCTTGAGCTGCACGTGTTCTACCAGCAACAACTGGTGCTACAATTTCCAAGTGACTTGAGTTGTTAGCTAGAGAAATTCGTTGTTCTGTACCATATGAATCTGTTGTTTTTACACCGCCTAAGTGATATTTTACATCGCCTGTCCATCCTGAAGTCAGTTCTAAACTACCGTCTTCAGGTAAAAATTTCATCGAATCAGTGTGCATAAATTCGGAAATCATCATTTCATAAGGTTTTTCAAGCACATGTGTTAAGACGTTTAAACGTCCTCGGTGAGCCATTCCGATTTGAATGTTTTTAATCCCTTCATTACCAGCTAGTGTAATTGTATGTTGAAGCATTGGTACTAACGTGTCTACCCCTTCTATTGAAAAACGTTTAGCGCCAACAAAGTTTTTGTGTAAATATTTTTCAAAGCCTTAAACATGTGCTAATTTTTTGAAAAGTTCTTTTTTCTGATTATTGTTTAAATTTGTTTTATAAGGCGTTTCAATTCGTCTTTTTAACCAAACACGTTCTTTATTATTGTTAATGTGAGTGTACTCAAAAGCAATTGGCCCTTTGTAGCGTCGCTTCATACGAACAATAGCTTCATAGGCATTTTCATAAATATCTTTGAAGTGTTCTGAGACGATACCAGCTGAGATGTGTTCCAAAGTTTCTTGGTCTAAATCAAAATCTTCAATTTCTAATTTAGGGACATGCGTACGCTCTGGAGGATTAACTGGATAAATGTCTGCTTTTAAATGCCCATATTGACGAATATTATCGATTAAGCGCATAACACGTTTAATTGTGCTATCTTCCGCTAGTGAACCATTCCCATCAGTGGTAGGCTTTGCCTCGATATGAGCTTCACCTATTTTAATTGTACTAAACAAGACTTGTAAATCATCCGGAACTGATGATGGATCTTGTAGGTAATCATCATACAAATCAAGCATTAAGCCAAGATTTGCACCGAAGTTTACAGGAGCCTCTGTAAATTCTTTCTTGTCCTTTGTCATTTAACACCCTCCACAAAAATTATGAAACGCTTACATGATTATCATAGCATTATTTGAAATTTTGTTAAAGTACATTTACCTATTTAAATCGATTTATATAGATAAAGCAGAACCACTCTTAATTGGTTCTGCTTTAAACTAAATAATTTATTGAATTGTAAATAATAGATATTTAAAATGTAAGCGTTTAATTCATCTTTTTACTTATGCTTAAATGAAGTACTAACTAATTATGCATTGGAAAACAAATTCTAAAAGTTGTGTACTGTTGAAGTTCGCTCTCAACTTGAATCGTTCCACCATTAAGTTGAACGATCTTCTCAGCTATGGATAATCCTAGACCATTACCCCCTTGACTGCGTGCACGTGATTTATCAACTCGGTAAAATCTATCGAAGATAAAGTCTAAGTCAGCTTTAGGAATTCCCATACCATGGTCTGTGATTTCAATAATGATCATTTTGTTTTTTAGTTGAGTATGAATAGCTATATGTTTATTTTCTGTATCATATTTCATCGCGTTATCAATAAAGATAAGTAATAATTGTTCAAATTGGTGTTGGTTAATTTTAAGTTGGATAGGTTTAGATGAAAATTGTGTCTCAAATGTATAATCAGGGTGTAAATGTTGTAATGATTTAACTCTAGATTGGATTTCATCATTGACATTAACATTTTCAGATTCCAAAACATTGTTGTTAACCCTATCCTTTGTAAGCAGTAATAATTCTTCAACAAACTTTGTGATTCGATTGACTTCCTCAATAGAAATATCTAAAGATTCTTCTAAAACCGCTGGATCTTTTTTCCCCCATCGTTGAATGAGGTTGAGATGACCTTGAATAATTTGAAGAGGGGTTCTTAATTCGTGAGAGGCATCTTCTACGAATTGACGTTGCTGATTGAAAGACTCTTCAATTTGATACATCATTTCATTAAATGTATCAATTAAATTATCTGTTTCTTCATAATTAGTGGTTAATTCAAGTTTGTTTTGAAAGCCATCTCTTCTGATTTGATTCATTTTATTCGACATTGTCACAATAGGCTTTGTGATTTGTGAAGAAAAAATATAATTAATACCTGCAGTAATCACTGTAGCGATTAATCCAAATGCTAATGCAACGATATATAAGGACCTTACAAGATTATCATAATTTTGTAACGAGTGAACTAAAACGCTATATCCTGAAAAGTCTTTTGAATGTATGGGTTCTGTAATAATTAAATAATTAATACCATTATTTTTGTGAATATGGATGCGTTTAGGATGACTAATATCTAACTTTTTATCATAATGTACAATATTATCATTTGAAGTTTGAATTAATTTTCTTCCTTTATCATCATAGATAAGTACTTCTTGGAAGTTTTCTAAAGAGGCGTTCAAGTCTAAGGCTGAAATATCATTTAAAGGTTTAGAATGAAACAGGTTGGCAATATCATTTGAACTTCTCTCAGCTTCATCGAGTTCACTATTTCTTAATGTATCTTTTAAAAAGAAAATAATTATTAAACAAAATAATAATATAGTAGTAAAGGTAATAAGCGTTGTGATTAACATCCATTTGTATTTTAATTTTTGGCGTTTGATCATCGAATCACATATCCTACTCCACGAACGGTTTCAATAGACTTCTCTTTATTAAAAGGTTTTAATTTATTTCGCAAATATCGGATGTATACATCAACGACATTGGTTTCAACTTTACTATTGAACCCCCATACGTGATCTAAAATTTGTTCACGTTGCATGACATGATTTCTATTTTCGGCTAAAACAAACAATAAATCATATTCAGTCTTGGTTAACTCTAATTGTTCACCGTCCACTGTCACTTTAAAAGCTTCTTTATCAATAATAATGCCATTAATATCAATGATATCCTTTTGAGGTTGTCGGCGTAAAACTGCTCTAATTCTTGCGAGAAGTTCTTCAATATCGAATGGTTTAACGATATAGTCATCGGCACCGTAGTCCAATACCACTACTTTATCATATGTGTCGCTCTTAGCTGTAATAATGATGATTGGTGTCGATTGCTTTTGACGAATTTGTCTACAAATTTCTAATCCATTAATATTTGGAAGCATTAAATCTAAAATAAAGAGGTCGTACGACTTAGTTAATGCTTTTTCTAAACCTATACGGCCATCATTTTCAATGTCTACATGATAGTTTTCATGCGTGAGTTCAAGTTCTATAAATCGAGCGAGATTTTGCTCGTCTTCTACGATTAAAATATTTGTCATATTTGCACCTCATGATACATCTTACTCAATAGAGATTTGTTGAAAAAGATGTAAAATTTAATTGTTAATATTTGTTAATAATCTATCTCTATTTACTTATTCTATTTTATCATGAATGCCATCGTAATTCTGAAAAAATAATTATCACTCATTATTGATTTGACGGCTCTTCTTAACACTAGACCGTGTTTTAGAAAAAAATTTAGGTTTCTAATTGACAATAGCTCTCAATATTGTATAATACTAATTGAAAATGATTATCAATTCCAACTAGAACATTCCCCCCACATACATGACGTTTTATTGGATTGGTCATTTTCAATTATCCCCTTTTATATGCCCGTAAAAGACTAACGTTGAGAAACAACGTTTCAATAAAAGTAGTAGACCTTTGACACTTGAGGTCCACTGCTTTTTTAGTTGCGCTATCACAAGGTGGTTAGCGCAACTTATACTTATCCCATTAATACCCATCGTTTTATGAATTAGATTTGTAACCAATTCTTGTGATTAAATTGAGTCATATTTTGTGGTCTTGCATAATCAGAAATCATAAAATCAATTTCCTTAAACACATCAATACGGAGCAGCATTAGCATCACGTTTACTACTATCAGCTAAGAGATAACTCGTTTTACTTTGCCCAATCATAAGATGACTTGCATGTGCTTCTTCTAAATCATATTCATAACAATCGCTTGTATCAAATGAACCGCAAGAAATCAATGCTTGATCAAATTTGAATCTTTGTAATAATTCATTTGTCATATGACCTCTCACTACATCCTGCTCCGTGTTTGTTTTGCCCGTCTCACCTTGAATTCGTTGTCTTTCAATAGCACGGTTCAATTCATCTGTGATTTTCAAAGAATTTGTAACTATAGTTACTTGAGTAATATGATTAAGAAATTTAGGGATTCTACCAGTAGTTGTGCCACCATCAATGAGAATAATCTCTCCAGGTTGTATGAGTGATGCTGCTTTTTTAGCTATTCGTGATTTAACATGAGCTTGTTTGTGCCATTTATTTGTATAAGGTTTCTCTTTGTTCATATGATTATATTTAATTGCGCCACCATGAGTACGTGTAATCAGTTTATCGTATTCCAATATTTCTAAATCCCTACGCACAGTTTCAGGTGTCACTTGAAGAAATAAGGCTAAATCTTTAACAGCGACTTCACCATATTGACTAATGCGTTTTCGAATCAAACTTAAACGTTCATTTCTTTTATACATAAATCATTTATACTCCAATCTGCTTCATGAGTGCTTTCCAGCGACCTTTACGCCATCTTTTAAACATTAAAATAAATCTCAAACCTTCATCCACAATATTCACTAGAATAATTCCTGTGTAACCGAAACCGCATTTAATACCTAATATGTAACTCCCTGGTAAAAGTAAAATCCAAGTCGTTAAAATACTTACTGTTACAGGAAAACGTATATCTCCAGCTACATTTAATAAATCCGCAATTAAATTATTAATTGCACGAAGGGGTTCTAAGCCTATTAAGATTGATAAATAATAGATAATAAGATGATACGTTTGTGTATCATGCGTTATTAAAGGACCTAACATAATAAAGG
This sequence comes from Staphylococcus saccharolyticus, assembly GCF_900458815.1. NCBI lineage: Bacteria > Bacillati > Bacillota > Bacilli > Caryophanales > Staphylococcaceae > Staphylococcus > Staphylococcus saccharolyticus. The sequence goes on along the minus strand of NZ_UHDZ01000001.1, from coordinate 1,353,793 downwards.
CAATCACAACACAAAACATAATTATGAAAGATTGCATGATGTTAAATAATATACTTTTGTTCACACTTTGTTGCAGAACTTTATTTCGTTGATGTGCAATAAGCTTTCCAAAGTAAATTTGACTTGTTGTACTAAATGCCATGGCATAACTAAAAGAAATACTACTTAATACAGTAGAAACAGATTTAGCGGCTATAACTTGAGTTCCCAACATCGCAATGAACGCTGTCGTAAACGTTTGAGCTAAATTATATGAAATCTGTTCACCAGCACTTGGTACACCTAAAGATAAGACACTGTGTATCTTGTACCAACTTAATTTAAAATCACTTAACTGAGGACGATAAACACGTAACAAAGTTATTGTTGCTAATACACAGCCAATTAAACGACTGATAGCAGTTGCCACTGCTAATACTGGATTACCTATTTGATGTGGTACCACAAAAAGCACAATGCTATTTAACAAAATGTTGGTCATATTACTGATTACAGTTATCCTCGTTGTAGATCTGGCATGATTAACCATACGTAACACAGTCCCTATAAACATTTGACATGTTATTAAAGTGAAGACACTGAGTAAAATTAAACCAAATTGATATGTTAAGCGAAAGATATCTTTGGGTACTTGAAAAAGCCACAATATTTGTGAAAACAGAATACCAATAACTATCGTAAATATGAGTGAAACAACCAGGTTAAGTGATAGATTATGATAAATTTCTTTAGAAATACTTAAATCATTGTGTTCTTTGAGGTGTACCAAACGTATACTTGTTCCTACGTGTATGATAGTCACTAAAAAAGTCATAAGCATTATAATTTGAGTCGATAAACTTGATGCTGCAATGGCTTCTGTACTGTAACTATTTAACATTAATGTATCTGTTTGACTCATAATCAATCAATATAAAGGGTTGCTCTATTAAGATGGGAATATATAGTGCTCGAAAGTTTGTTTTAGAAACGATCATCAAATTCTAAGACTTTCGATTTATAAAAACCGTTTGGACTAAGTTCAATTAATCGAGCACCTCGTTGTAAATCACCGTATGTGTTATAACCGCTAACACGACCGAAGTTTAAACGGATACCATATAAATTAATTGTAAAATCATTATCATGATCGTGGCCAACAAACATACCTTCTATATCTCTATTTAGTAACATTTGACTAAATAAATCAGAGTTAATTTTAGAACAAGCAATGGGTTCATTAAAACTACCATGGAACTCTTTTACATTCTCAATTTCTCTATATTCTTGAAGTGGGATATGTGTAAATAATAAATTATGATGAAAGCTTTTGTGATATTCTCCTTGATAAGCTTTATAGGTTTGTTTAAGCCAATGTACATGTTCTGGATGAATAAAATCATAATCTCCGATGCTAAATGGATTATAATCACCGCCGCCAATAATATAGAAAATATGAGTGAGTGCACCATCAATATTAAATTTCAATCGTGTATGCCTCTTTATCATCAATAATACATTGATGATGCTTTTGGATGTAATTTTCAGAATGTTTATCTTCAATCTCACGTAAATCACATCGTTTTAAAATGCTTTCGGTATCATGGTTGCCAAATGTTGTAGCAATTTTTGTATCATATTGATTTAAATAATTCATTAACTCAGTATAGACACGTCCTGAATCTAGAACACCCTCTGACCAAATTTGATCGCTTGTTAATATAGTAATGTCAGGTTTGTAATGTGTCATCATATGATGGATTAAATCAATATGTCTTTTGATCTTTTTCGTTGTTGTTAGGACCTATATGTAAATCACTCAACTGTAATATTGTTGTCATTATTTTATCTCCTTTACTCTTTAGTGGAACCAATATTTATACCTTTGACAAAGTGTTTTTGGACGAATGGGAATAGGAATAATACTGGAATGGTCATCAGTACAATCATTGCCATTTGCATTGAATCTCTTGTTATTGTTAACTTATCTAACATTGCGTAAGAGCCAGATTTTTGTTTTAATGCATCGGCGATGGCTGCTTGTCTTGTTAACATGTCTTGTAACACAGTTGCTAATGGTTTGAGGTTTGGGTTACGTACGAAAAATGCACCTGTAAACCAATCGTTCCATTGACTAACTGTATTAAATAATGTAATAGATGCTACTACTGGTTTACTCATAGGTAAAACGATTTTCCAAAAGATTTGAAAATCATTGCATCCATCAACGCGTGCTGATTCAATCACTCCTGAAGGTAGCTGATTAAAAAAGTACGTATAATTAAAATGTTATAAACAATATAAAGTGAAGGGAGGATATAAACCCAAAACGTATCTGTTAAATGTAATTGATTTAACAGAATATAGAGTGGTACAACTCCAGCACTAAATAACATTGTAAACACGAGAAATAATGAAATAACTCTCCTAAATGGTAACGTCTTTATAGTTAAAACATACGCCGCAATCGCAGTTAAAATGACACTAAGTATTGTGCCAATCACAGTTTTAGCAATACTAATGAATAAAGCATTGAGTAAAGTTACCTGTTTAAATATTTCTTTAAAATTGTCTAGAGAAAACTTACGAGGATAGAATGTGATGCCACCTTTTTGAGCATCTACCCCTGAATTAAAAGCTAAAGCGAAAATATTAATCATAGGTAATATAATTGATACAACCATGACTAAAATAAAAATGATTGAGAAAATACGAATGATGATTGCACTTTTATCTTTTGGAATATTCATTGTTTAAGTCACCCTTTTAATAAATGATTTGAGTATTTTTATAGTCGCGTTGATGTTCGACGTATTTTTCAAACTGATCAAGTCCTGCATCTTTGAGACGTGCTTCAGCACTATCTATAATTTGTTGAGCTTCTTTATCAGAATGGGAATAATAAGCACGTTTAATAGCATCATCATAATCATCAATTGCAATTTCTAAATCTTCACCATATTCGTATTTAGATAAAAATGATTTAACAGTAAGGCCATTAACAATTTTGGCATGCTTTTGACGCTCGTCATAATGCCACATATCAGCTATTTTTTCCGGTGTCGTTTTATGAGTCTTAGTGTTATCACCATACTCTGTTTCACCAAAATCTTTTTTATTATCGATATCTGTATAGCCCAAATGATCTGCCCAATAAGCACCAGCGCCTCTGAAGCCACGTTTTTTAGCTTTTTCAGGATTAGTTTTGATTTCTTTAAGGACTTCAGGCTTGACATGAGGATTGCCTTTTTATCTAACGTATAGTCACGTCCTTTGATACCATATTGACCCAATAATTTTGCTTCACGACTGGCTAAGAAGTCAGCTAGTTTTACGACATCTTCTGGATGTTCTGTGATACTAGGTACAGCCCAGCCATTGGCTCCAGATTTATATGGTTTTTAACTCTAAACTTACCTTTTACTGTATTGAGCGGTCCTAAAGGAACGTATTTCATATTTTGATTTTCTGTAACAAAGTTATGCAAATCTGACACGATGCCCCACGAACCATTAACTAAGCCTTCTTTAGCTTTATTCTCTTCCATTGTATAAAATTCTTTAGTCATTAATCCTTTATCCATCAAGTTTTTGACATATCGTACACGTTTCATTGGATAATCTGTTTGAGATTCATGCACAATTTTCTTTCCTTTATTTAAAAACTTTTCATCTGCTTGTCCTGTCCACACGAGATCATTGTAAAATTTCGTGCGATCATCTTCGCCCCATGCAGTAGGACCCAATAGGTGTAATTTCTTTTCCATTATCATCTTTGAAATGATGTTCTTTCATCTTTTCCGCTAAACATTCGACATCTTTAGACGTATGAATAGATGAAGGTTTAATATTTAATTTTTCCATAATATTTCGGCGTACATATGGGCCACCCACCGTACGTCGTTCTTCTTGACCCGCATGTCGATTAATACCCATATGTACTAGGTTATGTTTCGTCTAACTCTTTATTAAACATGATATTATCTTTGGTATCTTTGGGTAGATAACCTTTTTTAAAATATTTACTGTAAATTTTAGTATCTTTTAGCATTTTAGTAAGATTTGTTAGACGTCCTTGCTTTGCTGCTTTAGTTAATACTTTCATTTCTGGATGCCCGCTATCATCGAGATAATAGACAATAAAATCTGGTAAATCACCTGAAGCAAGTCCTGATGTTAGTGCCTCAGTAGAATCGTCATTTGAAACTGTTTGAAGCTCTAGTGTGATACCAGTCTTTTTCTTTAATTCCTGAGCGATTTCTTTATTCATTTTCGGAGAAGCGTCATTATCACTTTCAAAAACAAGACCTTTTAGTTTTCTATCTGCTATCCATGTGCTTGGTTTACCTTTAGCATCTGCTTTTCGTTTTGCATCATTTTGTGTATGATTTCTTCCACATGCTGATGCAATCAGTACGATCATTATGAGTAAGATGATGAGCGATTTCTTATCCATATACATTCTCCTTAGTATAGTGAAGTATTTAATTTTTTATCGGCAATTCTATTTATTAGAACAACTGCAATCAGTCCTATTACACCTTGAAGTAGACTAATAGCGATGTCGTAACTAAAGTCCCCTTGTTCAATCCCCGTTCGAATTACAAACGTATCAAGGATTTCAGAAACATTTGAACTTCCAGGTGTTTTAAGTAAAAAGATTTGATCGAAACCAGCTTTTAAAATATCTCCCAAAGAAATGATAGAAAGAATAACGATGGTTGGTGTTAACATTGGTAATGTAATATGAATAATTTGTTTGAAGCGGTTTGCTCCATCAATTGCTGCTGATTCATAAATTTCTGGATTAATACTCATAATTGCCGCAAAGTAAATGATTGAGTCCCATCCTACATTTTTCCAAAGATAGCTTGAGAACGTGATAGTGTGGAAATACTCTGGATTCATCATGAAGTACGTCGAACCACTACCTCCTAACTGTTGAATCAATTGACTGATGAGGCCATCATCAGGTGCGAGTAATTTTTTAAAGATACCAACTACGACCACCCAAGATAAGAAGTGTGGAATATATAAGGTGCCTTGAAAAGCACCTTGTATTTTTCCTAATTTAGATTCTTTAATCTCGCTAAACATAATCGCAAGAATGATAGGAAAAGGAAGTGCTAAAATGAGTTTCATTGCACTAATCACTAACGTATTAATAATAATCTGTGCACAACGTGAATCAAAAAGCGTGAGAAGTAATGAAGTCCTTTCCATTCCCCACCTATGATTCCAGTATCAAAGCGAAAATCTTTAAAGGCTAACACAAGACTCGTCATTGGCATGTAATTAAAAATGAGATAAAAAAACAAGCAAGGTAAAATCATCAAATATAAAATTTTATGTTCCCAAATACGTTGTAATAAAGATTTTTGATGAGTGTGATGAACTTGATGTCTTTTGTTATTTGGCTTCATTGTGACGTAACCTCCTGACGTAAACGTTCACCCGAAGAAATATTGAAATAATGAGCATCGGTTGGATTGATGCCAAAAGATACAGTTTGTCCGATGTTGAAATTTAAATTACTATCAACAGCTGCGATAATTTTTTGATTTTCTAAATGACAATGAAGTAACTGGTATGCGCCAGTGAGTTCTACCAAATCAATAACTAAATGACTTAATTGAATAGGATATTGAGATTCCTCAATATCGGTAATTAGCTTTAAATCTTCAGGGCGTATCCCCAATCTACATTGAATTTGAGAAGTACAATCAATAGCAGATTGGTCAGCTATCTTTAATCCATTGATATACTATGCATCAATATGATTTGTAATTGTCATCATATTCATTGATGGACTGCCAATAAAGGTTGCAACAAATTCATTGTCCGGGCAATTATAGATATCTTCTGGTGTTCCAATTTGTTGAATCTCCCCTTGATTCAAAATGACGATACGTGATGCCATTGTCATTGCTTCAGTTCGGTCATGTGTCATGTAAATGGTAGTTGCTTTCATTTGATTATGTATTTTAATAATTTCGCTTCACATCGTACTTCTTAATTTAGCGTCTAAATTTGATAATGGCTCATCCATAAGAAAGATTTGAGCTTCTCTAACGATGGCACGACCTAATGCGACACGTTGTCGTTGCCTTCCTGATAGTGCTTTAGGTTTTCAACCTAACAAGTTTTCGATTTCAAGAATTTTAGCAGCTTGTTGAATCTTTTCATCATACACTTTCTTTTTGATTCCACGTATTTTAAGACCAAAAGCTAAATTCTTATATACCGTCATATGAGGATATAATACGTAATTTTGGAATACCATTGAAATATTACGATCTTTCGGTTGTAGGTCGTTAATGACTTTACCATCTACAGTGATTTGCCTTTCGCTTATTTCTTCAAGACCTGCAATCATACGTAAAGTAGTAGATTTCCCACATCCAGATGGACCTACAAATTCATTATCAGCAATATCTAAATTAAAATTCTTTACTGCGTGACTACCATTTTCATATACCTTGTTTAAATCCTTGATTTGTATCATGTCTTTACTCCTTTGAAAATATACTCACAAACTAAGTATAGATAGACACTTTTAAAACAAACTTTTTCCAAAATTAAGTTTTCGTAAATCAAAAATCTTTGTTATTTAATTTTCAAAAGGAAAAAGACTAAAAACGTTAATATAACAATGTTTTTAGTCTTAGTGTTACCAAAGATAAAACAAAAAAATTAATATAGCATTAAAAATTTTTAAGTTCATATTACAATATGTCATAAATAATCCACCTCAAAATATAGTTGCTTTTCGAGGTGGATGTTGAGTGACAAATCGATTTTATTTTTTTATTAAACTACAAGTTGCTTTCTTAGAATGAAAGTTGATAATACGATACAAAATGCACCACCAATGATTCCAGCAATTATATCTGTTGGGTGATGCACACCTAAATAGACTCTAGATGTAGAAATAAGTAATATGAATAAGGCGCACAAACCAATAAGTACACCTTTTGAAAGTCCAGAACCGTGGCGGTTTAAAATATAAATGGCACTACCGAAGAATGAAGTTGAGCCCATGGCATGACCACTTGGAAAACTAAAGCCTGAGATATCTATTAATCGAAGCAATGTAGGTCGTTCTCTATCAAAAATATTTTTTAATATAGGATTAAGAATACTTGATAAACTCATCACTAGAGCAAAAAATAACATTTCTATTCTATACCGTTTAATCATCAAATATGCAACTAATATTAGTGATAATGTCACCATAGCCCATACTTCTCCAATTTTAGTGGCTCCAAGCATAATTGAAGTAGTGATGAAGCTTTCAGATGAATAGATAAACTCATATACTTCATTATCAATCCATTTTACAAGACGAGATTCATGGAAAAAAGCGATAATACCGAAGATGAGTGTAAATACAATGAGTAACGAAATGCGTTTCCAACGATTCATGATTGGTGCCCCCTACTTATTTAATGCATCATGGATTATTTTATCAAATAAATCTTCTTTCGTATAACTTTCTTTATAAGTTTCCATTTGTTTAATAATGCTTTCACGATGCTTTTCAATATTACTTAACGCTTCTAAAAGTTTAATGTCAGTGAGGTCATCTTCAAGTATATGTCTACTATATCCTTTAGATTCAAAGTTTTTAGCATTATCAATTTGATCTCCTCGTGATTGATCTAAACCTAGTGGGACAAGGAGGATGGGAATTCGTAAAGTTAAAAATTCGTATATAGCATTTGACCCAGCACGACTTACTACTGTATCTGTAATGGCTAATAAATCAGTTAAGTCATCTTTTACAAATTCATATTGTATATAGCCTTCTTTGTTGATAGATGAATCGACAAGCCCTTTACCAGTTAAATGTATGATGTGATAGTCATGAAGTAGTGGTTCTAAGTTTTGTCTGATGATTTCATTTAATTTCTTGCTACCGAGGCTTCCGCCCATTACAAGTAAGACCTTCTTATCATGATCAAATCCAGTTAATTGATAACCACGTTTTTGATTCCCTTGTTTTAAATCTTCACGCACAGTAGCGCCAACAAAATCTGATTTATCTTTTGGAAGATAAGCCAATGTATCTTCAAATGTTGTATAGATTTTTTTAGCAAATTTAAGAGAAATTTTATTCGCTAATCCAGGTGTTAAATCAGATTCATGAATGATTGTTGGTATTTTTAATGAGCGTGCAGCAATGACAACTGGCACACTAACAAAACCACCTTTTGAGAAAAGTAAATCTGGTTGTTGTTTTTTTAATATTTTGCGAGCATCTAAAATTCCTTTCAGAACTTTAAAGACATCTTTTGCATTTTCAAATGATAAATAACGACGTAGTTTACCACTTGATATTGGATAATAGTCAATATCAGGTAGTTGAGATTCTATCATTTCTCTTTCGATACCGTGTTTTGAGCCGATATAAAATGCTTTGTTGCCTTTAGCAATAGCAGTAGGAATGAGACTCAAGTTTACTGATACATGGCCTACTGTTCCTCCACCAGTAAATGCAATTTTTGTCATAAATACTACCTCTATTCTTATATGTTTTTATAATATGCGTAAAAAGGAGCACCTCTATCAAATGGATGATAATCAATTTCAGCTTCACCAACTTTAGTAAATCCAAACTTCTCAAATAGACCTTGCGCAGGTTTATTGAGCGCAAACGTGTCTGTAAGAATGACATGAATACCGTATTCTTCAGTTAAATCTACCGCGAATTGAAAAAGTTCTGTTGCTGCACCTTTATAATCTTTAGATCCAGCTAAACGATGGATGACATAAGCACCCTCTCGATTGACTGGCCAATCAATGTCATCATACCACTCTGATTGGTTTTGGTCGATAACAATGAAACCATAAATTGTTTGATTAACATCTAAAACATAAATTGTTTCAGAATCGATGTCTTCTTCAAAATGCTCTGTAGCGGGGTATTTTTCATCCCATTGGTTATTATTGAATTCTCTCATTAATTCTTTTGATTCATCAACAAGCTTTTCAATATTAGGTAAATCATTTTTTGTTGCTAATCTAATCATGTTTCTAAAACACCTCTTTTAAAATAAAAAATTTATACGCCTCATTTATAAATAAACAAATGAGACGTATATTAAACTTCGGAACGGTAATTATAAGTTTCTTTTATGTTATGCCAAGAAACTATTTAATCATCGAAAAACACAGCATTACTAAGCACTTATTGTTAAAGAAAAAGTGACAAACCATTGGGTTCATAAAACTATTATAGTTTATCTAATAATTGTTCTAACACTGTATCGTTTCTATTGGATTTCTCAACTAATTGTTGCGTAAATTTATCATTTGTTTGTTTGTCAAAATTACCTGTTACGTTTAAGTGGTTATCTTTTTGGAAAGCTTTAATTTCTGCTTTTAATGCTGAATTAAAAGTTGTTGATTCATTATCAATTTTATATCCTAGAGCAGTTAATCCAATTTTCATTGTTTTAACGTTTTTATTTGAGTCGCCTTCTTTATACGTCTTATTGTTAGGAATGACATTAAGTGATTGATATTTAGGTGTTGCGATTGTGACATCTGGTTTGATTCCTTTGCCATGGATATAATGACCATCAGGTGTAAGCCACTTCATTTCAGTATACTTAATAAGTGAACCATCATCGAATTCTCGAGTTGTTTGAACAATCCCTTTACCAAACGTTTTAGAACCATAAACTTTAGCCTTATGATAATCTTTCAATGCTCCAGTGAAGACTTCCGAAGCACTTGCTGATCCTTCATTAACTAAGATAGAAATCTTCATATCTTTAGCTTGATTTAATGAATCATTCGACGTTTTTAGTTGTTCTTTGTCATCGCCTTTTTCTAATTGAACGACAGTTTTTCCTTTGTCAATAAAGATGTTAGCCATTTTTACAGCTTCCTCTAGTAAGCCTCCGGGATTATTTCTTAAATCTAAAACGATATTTCGAACGCCTTGTTTGTGAGCTTTGATGATAGCAAATTTTAATTCGCCAGACGTGTTATTTTGGAACTTGTTAATAGTTAAAACACCGACATTACCTTTTTTCTCGTATTCAACACTTTTAACGTGAATGGTGTCTCGCTTAATTTTAATATCCTTTTCTTGAGAACCGCGTTTGATTGTCAAAATTACATTAGTACCTTTTTTGCCTCGTACCATTTTAACAACTTGATCGAGTGGTTTACCTACAACTGAATGATGATTGACTTTAGTAACGGTGTCTTTAGGTTGGATTCCTGCTTTTTCAGCTGGTGAATCTTTGATAGGACTTGTAATGCTAATTTGATCATTTTTCTTCTGCATTTCTGCACCTATTCCTACAAAATCTCCTGAAACACCTTCATTAAATTGTTTTGTCTCTTCAGCAGTCATATACTCTGAGTATGGATCTTTTAATTCTTTAACCATGCCATTGATTGCAGATTGAGTGAGCTTATCGGAACTTTGCTTTTTGTAGTAATCTTTACTCAATTTTTTGTAAACAAATTCAATCTTTTTTAAATTAGCACGTTGGTCTTTATTGAGTCCGCTTATTTTATGACTAACTATAATCGTTGCTGCTATGGTAATTGCGGCGGTTAGTATCATAACGCCTAAGATGATGAGGACAAATTGCCATATTTTAAGTTTTACTTTCTTTTTGTGTTGAGATGATGTTTGTTTTTTATCATTATGAGGAAATGTATCTTCATTTTTAGTCTCATTACTCACGTCATCACTCCCTTTATTTTTAGATAATCGAACATTTAATTTATGTAAAGTATGATTCTCATTATTATAAAATGAATGTTTAATTATCTACTATCTTTATTATTAAATAATTCATTTAAAGATACATGAGTCGGAAGAAGTATCCTTTAAAAATTAAATAAATATAATTTAAGTATGCCCTTGTAACAGAAACATAGCAAATAAAACGTGGGAGTGTATCTGAATTCGTTAAAGAAAGTTTGAATTCAAGATTACACTCCCTATTTATTAAAACTTCATGTTTGTTAACTAAATGACTTACTAAAATTTTAACCATTCTGCGTACTCTTCGTATAAATCATCAAAGACATACATCGGTAAAGTAAATTCGCTTTCGGTTTCAATGTATTCAGATAACACATGAAAGTTGTCTTCATGTTTAGGAAACGCAAGATCATCAAAAATTTGCTCAGCTAACTGTCCTTTATTATCTTTTCGACCACGAACTGTCATCGCAAATTGATAAAATGAATAATTTTTAACCATTAGCTCATAGTCACATCAATCACTTGATTTTCTCCTTTAACTACAGCTTGTACATCTTCAATATGAATAGTCTCAGTTTGATCAGAATTAGTAATAATAATTGGAGAAATAACAGATTTAGCATTTTTACTGATATATTCTAAATTGAATCGAATAAGTGAATCTCCAACATTTACTTTATCTCCGCTTTCAACTAATACTTCGAAACCTTTACCATCTAATTGAACTGTATCTAAGCCAATGTGAACTAATAGCTCTAAACCATTGTCAGCTTTTAAGCCTAGAGCATGTTTAGTAGGAAAGACGTTATCTACTTTCCCTTCAATTGGTGATAATACTTCGCCTTCTGTAGGATTAATTCCGAAACCTTCACCCATCATTTTTTGTGCAAATACAGGATCAGGAATATCTTCAATTTTGACGTATTCACCAGTTAATGGTGCGTAAATTTTAATATTTTTATTTACTTCTTTCCCTTTTCCGAACAATTTCTTAAACATTCATCTTCACTCCTATTTTTCAAAATGTGAAATTAAGTCTCCATATCCTAACTCTTCTAGTTTATCATAAGGAATAAATTGGATAGCTGCAGAGTTAATAAATATCTTAAACCACCTGATTCTTTAGGGCCATCATTAAACACGTGACCTAAATGACTATTGGCTTCTTCTGAGCGAACTTCAGTTCTAATCATGCCGAATGATTTGTCGACAAGTTCAACAATTTCATCATCATCTAACGCTTTTGAAAAACTTGGCCAACCGCAATTGGACTCAAATTTTTCTTCAGAAGTGAATAGTGGTTTGCCTGATAATTTATCAACATAAATACCTTTATCAAAGTGGTTCCAATATTCATTTTGAAAAGGAGGTTCAGTTCCACTTTCTTGAGTAACTAAATATTCCATATCATTTAATTCATCTTTGCTCTTTTTAATCATGTTGAGCCCCCCAATGGGATTCTATAAATGCCTTTCTGCCAGATCCACGTTGGTATTGTTCATAATGCATGGGATTCTTCTTGTAATAATCTTGGTGATAATCTTCTGCTGGATAGAAGTTTTTATATGGTTTAATTAGCGTAATAACAGGTTTATTGAAAATACCTTGTTCGTTAATTTGTTGTTTCTTTAACTCAGCTGCCTTTTTCTGTTCTTCATCGTGATAAAAGATGACCGGCTGATAGCTTTCGCCCCTATCAAAGAATTGACCACCATGATCAGTAGGGTCAAATGTTTTAAAATAAACATCTAATATATTCTCGAATGAAGTGATGTTGGGATCATATTCTATTTGCACAGCTTCAACATGACCAGTTTGATTAGTACAAACTTGTTTATATGTTGGATTTTCTACGTGGCCACCACTATAGCCTGATGTGACTGATTGTATGCCTGGATATGATGTAAAGGGTTTAACCATACACCAGAAACAACCTCCTGCGAGTGTTGCATATGCCATCTAAATCCCCTCTTTATGTTATCTCTTTTTAAATAATTTACGCTATATGAAGATGAATTTAAAGTATTTTATTTAGTCAATGCTGTATACCAGTTTGTTTTTAGTTTTTAGTCACGTAAAACGACTAAGCCAATAGCTCCTTGACCTGTATGTGTTGAAATGACAGGCGTTGTAACATTGACATCAAATTGGTTGAAATTAAATGCTTCTGAAAATGAATTTTTAATTTTATCAACGAATTCTATTATATTCGCATGAGCAATACCAATAGATTTGATAGAATGATTGTCGATAAATTCAGTAATTTCTTTTCTTAAATATTGAATACTTGAATTTTGCGTTCTAGAGTTATGAACTAACTCTAATTTGCCATCATTTAATGTTCCAATAGGTTTGATTTTCATGATATTACCAATAAGTCCTTTAGTTTTACTAATGCGTCCACCTTTTATAAGCTGATTGAGTTGACCAATGACTACGAATAATTGCATATTATCACGGAGTCGATTCACACTTTCAACGATATCTTGTATAGGTATTTCTTTATTAATTAATTCAACAATATGCTTAATTTGATATCCCAATCCAAATGAGATTGATTTAGAATCTATGACAGTAATATTCCCCTCAACCATTTGACTTGCTTGTACAGCAGTGTTGTATGTGCCGCTTAACCCTGATGATAAGTGAATACTAATTATTTTTACATCTTCTTCAGCAAGCGCTTCATATTTTTCAATGAATCGACCTATTGGAGGTTGACTCGTTTTAACGTCAGCATCGTCCTCCAAATAATCAATATATTCCTTAGATGAAATATCTAATTGATCATTATAAGATTGACCGTTAATAGTTAGGCTTAACGGTACAACATGAATGTTGTTTTGTTTTAAATAATCATGTGATAAATCAGAGGTTGAATCTGTGACGATAATTTGTTTAGTCATAATTGTCCTCCTATTGACCTTTTCTCCGCACTAAATGTAAAAATGTATGAGGAATTGTATTTTTTTCGTCTAATTGACCTTCAATTGAGGATTCAACTTCCCAGTCTTCAAATGTATATGTAGGGAAGAATGTATCTCCTTGGAATATTCCATCAACAACAGTAATATACATATCATCAACTTTGTCTATCATTGCTTCGAAAAGTGTTTGTCCACCAAAAATAAATACATGGCCAGGCAAATTTTCAATATCTTCTAAAGAATTGATAACGTCTACCCCTTCGCGATTAAATGATGGATTAGTTGTTAGAACGATATTACGTCTATTGGGTAATGGTTTGTCAATTGAATTAAAAGTTTTGCGACCCATGATGAGTGTATGACCAGTTGTCAATTGTTTCACATGCTTTAAATCGTTAGGTAAATGCCAGGGTAATTGGTTTTGGTAACCAATTACTCTTTGTTTATCGTGTGCGACAAGAATTGATAAAGTCATTGTCTTCCTCCTTCCTAAATTTAAAATATGATGTTGGTTCTTATGAAAATAAAAAATTATACTGCAATGGGTGCTTTAATAGCAGAGTGTGATTCGTAATCAACTATTTCTAAATCTTCATAATTAATATCAAAAATGGATTTATCAGAATTAATATTTAATTGAGGTGGTTGATAACTTTCGCGAGCAAGTTGTGTGTGAATGGCTTTCATATGATTAGAGTAAATATGTGCATCACCAAAAGTATGTACAAATTCTCCGACTTCAAGATTACATTCTTTAGCTATAAGATGAGTCAGTAATGCATAACTCGCAATATTAAATGGAACACCAAGGAATACATCAGCACTACGTTGATATAAATGACAACTTAATTTACCCTCTTGTACATAAAATTGAAACATCGTATGACAAGGCGGCAATGCCATTGAGTCAATTTCAGTTGGATTCCATGCTGATACAATATGCCTTCTAGAATTTGGATTGGTTTTAATTTGATTTATAACTGTTTTAATTTGATCGAAGTGATTACCATCTTTATCTTCCCAATCTCGCCACTGTTTGCCGTAAACATTACCTAAATCACCATATCGACTCGCAAATGCATCGTCATTAAGGATACGTTCTTTAAAAGTTTTCATTTCCTTTTTGTATTGTTCATTAAATTTTGAATCTTGCTGTGAACGATGACCGAAATCAGTCATATCGGGACCGTGGTAATTGTCTGATTGCACATACTTTTCAAACGCCCACTCATTCCAAATATTATTATTATATTTAAGAAGATATTGAATATTTGTATCTCCTTTTATAAACCATAATAATTCAGTAGCAACTAATTTAAATGAAACTTTTTTAGTTGTTAGTAGTGGGAATCCTTTTGAAAGATCAAAACGTAATTGATGACCAAATTTAGAAATCGTACCTGTATGTGTGCGATCATCACGTTGGTTACCTATCTCTAATATCTCCTCGCATAAGCTGTGATAAGCTTCATCGAATGGATTATACATGTGTACAACTCCTTAATCAGTAAATTTAATTCATATTAATAAACATTATACTAGAAATCATGAACTGTTAGAAGAGAGAGTCATTCAAGATTAAGAATTTTTCGTGATAGATAAATAAATAAAATTTCTTTAAAAACCGAGTGACTTTACTCATCTACTCGGTATTTTTGAATTATTGACAATTGTTATCAAATGCATCTTTTAAATTCATAGCAATATCGTTGATGTCTCGACCTTCAATATGTTCACGTGGAATAAAATGAACTAAATTTTGTCCTTTAAATAACGCGTAAGAAGGATTAGATGGCACTTGTTGGATATAGTCTCGCATTGTTTGAGTTGCTTCTTTATCCTGACCTGCAAATACTGTTAGTTTGTGGTTAGGTTTTGCTTCATTTTGTTCTGCAACAGCAACTGCAGCAGGTCTTGCTAATCCAGATGCACATCCACACGTTGGATTAATAACGACAAATGTTGTTTCATTATCGGGTTACTTGATGCATATATTTATTGACTTCTTCGCTGGTTTCTAGGGTTTTGAAACTATTTTCAGTGAGTTCAGCACGCATTTGTTGTACTAATTCTTTCATATAAACTTCGTATGCATTTATTATTTGACTCTCCTTTATTTTTAAAAATTAATATGAACTAGCGTTCACGATTGGCTATTTGTTTCTACACTGAACCTAGCGCCTCATCACCATTTTCAATTCTTGAAATCGCCATTTCAATTTGCATTTTGACCCCATAGGCTGAATCATCAGCATGTACTTTAAGTGAGTGTAATTGTTTCTCATTGCCCTCATCAAAGATAAACATTGCTGATCGCCATCTCACAATTTTTTGAGGATCTGCTAATGCCTTCTCCATTTCAGGTAAGGCTTCTTTAAACACTAAATCACTAATGCAATCACCAGCTGTACGTCTAACTGCCGGACTTTGATCATGTAATCCCTTATAGATGTAAGGAAGTACGTCGGTACTTTCTATCATACCTAGTAATACAACAGCTTCACGTCTTAAAGGTATCTTTTCTTCTGCCAATGCAGTTTCTAATAATGGAATGTCATTGATTGCTGGTGTTGGAAAAGCTTTAAGCATTCGCAGACGAGCTTTCCAATCATGAGTGTTGCTGTATTTTTCTAAAGTGATATGATGAAAATGTTGTTTAGGAACAACAAAATCTGTCGTAAGTGCTTCATTGACTAAATTTTCAAGACGTTGTTTGGGATAAAGCGCGAGCACTTCCTCGTAAAGATCATTCATTACATCTTGTAACTCGTCGTATCTAATGCCAAAGTCCTGCCACTTTCTTATAAATATTATATTGTCGTTATCTTTTTGAGTTTCCAACATTTTATCAATGTAGATTTCAGGAAGTTGTTTACGTTTTTCTTCTTTATTTGAAGTTAGTTTGAGTTGATAAGGTTTACCTTTAAACATTAACACTTCTGCATGAACTTCTCCGTAATGTTCATCTGGTTTTTGGTCAAGTTGAAAGGTTTCTTCATGATTTAGTGTTGAAGTAATTAAGGGTAATACATTTTCCCAATCTGCTTTTGGTTGTTTATCATTAACTGTTGTATAAGTAGTTGATTGATTATCTTTTCTCTTCTCAGATAATACAATTTTCATTGTATTAGGACTAGGTGTTGGTTCAACACGTACAATTTCCATCTATATCCCCCTCTTATTATAGATGAATTTTACTGATTAAAGGTTTCTTGAATTTGAGGTAGTATTTCATCCCAACTAGCGTTTTCTTCCTTATCAACTGAGATGAAATCCATAACATAAAAGACAGATTTAACACCATCGATTGTAAATAATCGATTAATAAAATTAGGTTGCCCTTCTTTAGCTGAGGTATATGTGGTTGATGAATGATCTTGGCGCGATTTACTTAAAGTGATTTTCATCGTATTATAATTAGGCGTTTCTGAAATTGTTAAGATTTCCATAATGATGACCTCCTATTGTAGCTCGTTACCAATTTGCTTGATTTGTTTGCCAATTGAACACTCATTAATACAAAAATGATGCGCATATGTTTTACCTTGTGTCTTTTTATTGTGACTTTTCAAGGGACATTGGTAACAATAAGTGTTCATCAATTGATCTATTCTATGAATTGCTCTTTTTTCAGAATAAGTGAGTATAGCTGTCACTCCCTTTAGCTATTAACTTTTGTTTAAAATTTAATTAAGCTCATTTCACATGATAGTATTATAGCATTTAATAGGATACAGATTTGAAATAATCAATTTAATTTTTATTAAGTAGATACGATTGAGAGTTAGATGAATTATTTTTAAATTTCTTTGAATTATTATTAAGTAATTTTTATTAAGGTATTGCATAAATTTTGGAATTCAAGTAAAATAATGTAGTTGTTTTTTGCGGTTTCTAAACACCCGCTTTATCAAAATTTAGGAGGAAGTAAGATGTTTAATGAAATTTTTGGTGTAACATCTTTCATCGTTACGTTTATATTAATGGTTTTCATGTACCGTTGTTTTGGGAAGCAAGGGTTAATCGCGTGGGTAGCCATTGGAACGATAATAGCCAATATTCAAGTTATCAAAACTGTTCATATTTTTGGGATTTCAGCGACGCTTGGGAATGTGATGTTCGCTTCTATATATTTAGCAACTGATATTTTAAACGATATATATGGTCGTAAAGTTGCTAAAAGAGCTGTGTGGCTCGGTTTTTCATCAACATTAGTCATGATTATCGTTATGCAAATGTCGTTACATTTTATTCCGGCACCTGTAGATACTGCACAAGGTGCTTTAAAAACGATATTTGATTTAGTACCTAGAATTGCATTAGGTTCAGTTATTGCTTACATTATTGGGCAACATATTGATGTGGTTATCTTTTCATTAATTAAAAAGATTTTTAGCTCAGAAAAAACATTTATCATTAGAGCATACGGTAGTACTGTTTTAAGTTCAATTATTGATACTGCTTTATTTGTTTCAATTGCATTTATCGGTACATTACCGGACATGGCAGTTTTCGAAATATTTATTACTACTTACCTATTAAAACTAATTTCAACTATATTCAATGTACCATTTGGCTACATTGCTAAATCTTTCTATCGCAAAGGTAAGATTCAAAAACTTGATGAAGGCTATTAATAATAAAGGTTTCATATCAAATAGAATTTATACAAATAATTAGAGATTAAGCAACTTGAGTTGCCTAATCTCTTTTTTAGGTTAAGGTTTATAAAGTATAAAACTATTATTTTTATCAGTAACTTTAGTACATTTAACTTTGTACAATTTATTCCAATTGTTTTATTGACACTGAGGTACCGTTTACGTAACATACCTTAATTCTATCGACTCGTCGGGTTAATACCGCTCACTATCCAAACATTTGTTGTTGTAGTTTAGTAAAGGCTGCTTCTCAATGTAAAATAAATTTTCTCGACATAAAGTTTAGATTAGGTTTATTCTGTATTTTATGCATAATTTTAGTGCTTCTAAGTCACTTTAATTACTGAAAAAATCATTTTATTGTTTTCATACATTAATATCCTGAATTTTTTCTAAATTTTTACTGATATTCTTTAATTTCGATGTTGCACTTTTAACCCAATCCCCTTGTGTCACATTGGAAAAATCACTTTCGAATTTCTTAAAATGACTCATCATTTGGTTAAGCAATATTTTTGATTACTTTTTAGCTTATTTTGATAATCATGATGCATTTATCGTGTTCTGGTGCAATAACCTCTCTAATCTGTTGCTTTTCCATGGATTTCTCACTGCTAAATCAGGTATACTTTCTGCACTTCGTATCACGTTGATTCATCTCCTTTAATTCTGGCAGGTTGTTTTAAATAGTTTCTTCTTAAGACATCTTTATCAGCTTCTAATCTCATCTCTTGTAGTTTGATGTACCGATTCATTTCTTCATCAAATACTTCTAAAATACGCGACAACTTGATACTTGCATTTTCACTATAATTCATTTTATTTTATAAGTATAAGAAGTGATTATACGTTTGTTCACATTTTCGGCGCATCTGGTATTTTAATTCATAAAGTTGTTCTAGTTCATCATTTACTTGTTGTCTTTTTACGTCATAGGCATTTTCAAGTTCACTAATGCTTTTATAAGCTGTAAACATTACATTACACCAACTATTTGGCTGGTTAACATTTGGTCGTTTGTCACAATTGCTTCGATACGCTGTTTAATTTTAGCTACATAATCATCACAATTTTTAGAAACATCATTTAATTTTTTTAATTTAGCGTCGATTTTTCTTTGGGGATTCGTCTCAAATTTGCTTTCATACGCCCCCCCTGCCCTTAATTCATCTATGACCTCTGCGTACGTCAGTTTTTCAGCAATTTCATTTCCAGCTTTTTGAGCCTTCTCCCAATTTTCTCCAAACTTATCGCCATTGCTTGATACATTTTTTTCAAGTGTTGGCTTTCTTCATCAACTAATTGTTTTAATCCTTCTGCAACGGATAATGCCTTTAAAGATTCTAATAATTGTTGTTGAGATGAAGAGAGTGTCCCACTATTCTTTTGAATTCAATTCGCTCTCAACGTACCTATTTTGCTTAGCCTACTTCGCGTTCGTTTATTAACAGTTTTCTATGATTTATTATTCGCATCTTGATACCCTTTTACTTTTTTTAATTCGGCTACTATTTTAGCTTGTGTATCTTTGTTTAAAAAACCATCTATTGAATGGCTTTGCCCATTTTTTATAATTACTTTTTCTCCGGCAGTTTCATACATAAGATTGCTAACACCTACATCTAATTCATCTTTATTAGAAACGAATTTTACAATGTGGCCATTATACTTTTCAATCATTTTTTTAAGTTCTTTTTCATCGTCATAAAGGATACTCACGTCTTTGACAGCTAATGC
This sequence comes from Staphylococcus saccharolyticus, assembly GCF_900458815.1. Classification (NCBI taxonomy): domain Bacteria; kingdom Bacillati; phylum Bacillota; class Bacilli; order Caryophanales; family Staphylococcaceae; genus Staphylococcus; species Staphylococcus saccharolyticus. The sequence goes on along the minus strand of NZ_UHDZ01000001.1, from coordinate 1,333,756 downwards.
CGCTGGATTTTATACAACGATATTTTTAATGTTATTACTCATGCCTAAAATAATTGCATCTCTACTAAATGAAGAATGCCTTGTAATGATATCAATATCATAGTCTTTTTTGATATTTTTAATAAAGTCTTGAGTATTTTTAAAATGTGAATCTTTATCTGTTACTGAATGTAATGCAATATTTGCCTCTGCACCAATATCTTTTAATGTTTCACTCGCACCTATCTTGTCTTGAGGAGAGGCAAAACCTAAAGATTGTTTTAATATTGATCCTTTGTGTAAAAAATGGTGCCTGTCATACCTAAAGTGACTTTTCCTGTATCTTTATTTAAAAAAGTACTTGTGGTCGTGCCAGTTTTCGGGTCAGTATAACTTTTAAGATATGAAAGATTTTTAGGGAATTTATTTCTTCATTGTAACTTTTCTATTTGGTCATTAAATTTTTCTTTTTTCAAACCGCTATTATTTGCGTTTTCTATTTCATAACTTATTTTGGATACAGCACTTGTTTCTTCAGAGTTGCTTGCAATATTGCCTGGGTCTATTTGATATTCAGTTTGACTCATGATTCATTATCCTCACTTGGAGTAAATTCTACTGCATCTGAAAAATAAATATTTTCTTCATGATTTTCTACAAAGGTATATTCTAGATTTTTAGATCCTACAGATGATCCTTTTAAATCGTCGTCACCTTTCAACAAAAGTTTCGGAGCTTGTTTCGTTGGGATAATATATCGCTTTCTTAACTGTTGTACATTATAATCATTATTACTCAATTGATACTTTGCGGAATAACTTGGCACATTAGGATTGTAAGAAATATCACCATTTCTATAATGATTAAAATCTTTAAAATTGCCATATTGTATAAAAACTTAAAGTTTTTAATTTCTTTTTTTAACTTATCATCCGGTATGGGCTTCGTTGGGATAATTCGATTATGTTCCATTTTGACTGGTTATTTTTTAACTTTACTATGTGAATATCTTTTACTGTCCTCTGTTATTTCTTTAATAATAAAATTACCTTTTGTTGTTCTTGTATTGCGATTTATATAGACCACCCATCCCTCTAGTTTTCATATTCTTGTCTCTTGGTTTAATAGTCATTTCAGAATTGATTATCCAAGTGCCGTTATCGTCTTTATCAAATTCTTGATCTCTAAAGCCTTCTTTATCATAAAAATCTTCGAGATTTTTGGTTGGATACAAGCTTAAAGTTTTATTAAATGTATTCTTAATTTGAGCGTTTCGATTATTTTCTTTTGTCATAATGACGCAACCTCCAATAAATATAATGAGTATAATCAAACCTACACCTAGCTTTAGTTTCGTTGAATGACGCATTACTTCACATCCTTACCTTTTTAATTTGTATGATAATGTACATTCGTTTCTAAGTTACTTTAAGGTTGATACAGTTGTTGCACAATTTAATAAATTAGATTTTACCTACGCTTAATAAGTCACAGATGAGTTAGCACAATAAATCGTTATGTTAAATATAAAAAATAGAACTAAACAATATACAAGAAATGGTATTATTACAATCATCGTTTTTTGGTGAGTATAAGATATTTCTTTTTGTTATAGTTCAACAGTTTTTTACCTCTTTTTTAGTGACCAGTATAGGTAATATAACCAAAGTAACAAATTGAATTATTAAAGAAATAATAGAGATAGAAAATATTATGTCAAATATAGTAAGTAGTATACTTAACTAAAGGCAAAAAAACTAAATTTTCATGGAACTTTTAGTTCTTAGATCCAAGAAATAGTTAATATAATCGTCAACATGTTTTTGAAGGTTTTTATAATGATTTTATTATTAATCAACTTCTTTTTTAAAATATATCAAATATTTATAAAAATAATACCATTTACAAAAATGATTTTATAGGTATATTATTTTATTTTTATTGATTTTCTTACATATAAATATGGAGATTATTGCTTCATTTTTTATACTAAACACAATATTATGTACTAATAAATTTTTAAATTCCCATCAATCTAATTTAGTACAGAGCTATAATAAATTGTTGGATTAGTATTTGATTTTATATTTATCGTTAAATGAATTAACATGATTAATCATATTTGTTTACGTAATCGTTTTAAGTTTTGCTACAATATGAGTATATTAATTTGAACGAGGGTGTAAGTAAGATGGCAAAAGTATTTTTTGATGCTGCTACTAAAGGTAATCCAGGTCGTAGCGCATGTGCGGTTGTTGTGAAAGAAGAATCAGAACGACATGTGTTTACACATGACTTAGGAGAGAGGGATAATCACAGTGCTGAGTGGGCTGCAATGTTACATGCATTGGAACATGCCAGAGAACTTCAAGTACCCAACGCTTTACTTTACACAGATTCTAAGTTAATTGAGGATAGTATTAATAGAGGAAATGTTAAAAATCTGAAATTTAAACCTTATTTTGATAATATCAAAATTTTGGAACAAAGTTTCGAGTTGATGTTCGTTAAATGGCTTCCACGAAATCAAAATAAAGAGGCCAACCAACTTGCACAACAAGCATTATATCAATTAACTAAAAAGTGAAGTTTTTAAATGGTAATTAAAGGGTTCTGTTGCAAAGTCAAAAAAAATATAACTAATTATCATTTTAACATGGTAGTATTCTCTTAACTGACCAACATGTGACTAATTTCGTAGCACGGCGAAAACCCGTAGATCTGAAGAGACCTACGGTTCTTTTTATATAGACCGTAAATACATTCAATACCTTTTAAAGTATTCTTTGCCGTATTGATACTTTGATACCTTGTCTTTCTCATTTTAATATGACGGTGATCTTGCTCAATGAGGTTATTAAGATATTTAGAGGTACAATGACAGTTAGGATTAAGTTTAAAATTTTTAATCAATTTAGACATTGCCACCTTCGTTGAAGGTGCCTGGTCGGTAATCATCATTCGAGGCTTACCAAATTGTTTAATAAGTCATTTAATAAACGCATATGCTGAATGATTATCTTGTTTGTTATGTAACCAAATATCTAATGTATGACCATCTGTATCAATTGCACGATATAAATAGCACCATTTTCCTTTTATTTTGATGTATGTCTCATCAACACGCCATTTATAATAGGCTTTTTTATGCTTTTTCTTCCAAATTTGATACAAAATAGGAGCATATTCTTGAACCCAACGGTAGATCGTTGAATGATGAACGTTAACACCACGTTTGCTTAATATTTCAGATATATCACGATAACTAAGTGCGTATCTTAGGTAGTAGCCAACGGCTACAGTGATTACGTCTTTATTAAATTTCTTATATCTAAAATAATTCATAGAGAAGGCTCCTTTTTTTGTTAAAATTATACTATAAAATTAACTTTGCAACAGAACCTTCTTGATGTTTTGTCTTTGTTGTTTGATGTGATTTAAAAATTATGTTTGTGTCATTACGATAATTTTTGACAATGAATTGATACCATTTGAAATTTGCTCAATAAAAAAGAGCAGATGACCCAAAAATCATAACGGCATGCTCTTCATTTATCACAATAGAATTTTGAACAACAATTTATTTGTTCTAAACAATAATATAATTTTGGAGTGAATTGCCTAAAAAATTATAAAACAAAAACCATTCCATCAACTCGAAAAGAGTTCATAAAATGGTTTATTATTAAAAGTTACTAGCTAAATATTTTCCTGAAATGTATAACTCATGTTCATTGCAAATGGATAAAATATCGTTTAGTGTATGCGCGTATTCCATATCTTTAAAGAGCTGCTCGGTTTCAATTGGAACCCGTGTGTAGATTTCTGCTAAAGATTTGGATAAATGAAGGTTGTGAATGTTATTGTTAATTTTCTTTTGTTGTAATGATGTAAGTGTTGAGATATTTTCGATGACATTTTCAACGCTTTGATGATTTTGTATTAGTTTGATAGCGGTCTTTTCACCGATTCCTCTTACACCTGGGTAACCATCAGCGGAGTCCCCCATTAATGCTTTTACATCGATGAGTTGTTTCGGTTCTATGCCATATTCCTCTTTGAAACGATCTAAAGTATAACGGTTATAAATATTAAATCCTTTCTTAGTCAGCCAGACTTCAACATTTGTATTAATACATTGTAGAATGTCTCTGTCTCCTGTAATGATAAAGACTTCATTTTGTTGTGAATAAGTTTGTGCAAGACTACCAATCACATCATCAGCTTCGTAGTTTACAACACCCACATTTACAAAGCCAAAGTGTTGTGAAATTTCTTTGACGTAATCGAATTGAGGGATTAATTCTGCTGGTGGGGTTGGTCGATTTTGTTTGTAGCCATCAAACATTTCATTTCGAAATGTTTCTTGTCCCATGTCCCAACAAACTGCAATATGTGTTGGATGAATTTCTTTAATAGCACTAAAAACATGTCTGACAAATCCTTGAATGCCATTTGTAGGAACCCCCTCTGAATTATACATAAATTGATTGTGTAAGCTTGTCGCATAAAAATGTCTAAATAATAACGCCATTCCATCGACAAGTAAGACTCTCTGAGTCATTCTTAAATCCCTCTTTCTTCTTATAGAATATTATCTAATTGTATTGTTTTAGTTTCAAGTTGTTGGATGAGTGTATCATCTAATTTAAATAACAGTAATTCATCAATTTGTGCTTGAATGGTTTCTTCCAATTGTTTAAATTGTTGCGCAGCTTGTTGAGCCATTTCTTTAACATCATTATCAAGATGCTGTCTTAATTCGCTTAAATTGTTTTGTAATAATTTTAGTGTTGATTGTGATATCTGTTCTTGTATGTCTTTTTGAGCATTTGGGTTTAATATTTTATGTTTAGTTAATTGCTTTGGTAATGCTTGACCCATTTCATTTAAATCAATTCTTAAATAAGGCGTTTCATTTATTGGCGGTTTTACATCAAAGCCAGCATTGACTATAATGTGTAGTTCATTTAATTTCTTAATAGTTGGCGCAACTTGTTCACTAAGTTGTGAATTAAAATATTTTTTAATTCTTTCTGTGATTAATGATTGTTCTAAGTACAATCTTTGATGAATCTGATCAAGGTATGTCTTTGTAGATAATTTTTTTTCTTCATTAAAATCGTTGTTTTGTGTCATTTGACTATTATATACAGATTTAACTTCATCCAGAAGTTGTATTTTTAAACGTTCATTAAGATGGTAAATTTGTTCATCAACTTCATTTATAGTGTGCTGTGATGTAATGTCAATCGTTTGAGAATCTAAGCGTTCTCGATTTTTGTACTGAGATAACTTTTGTTGTCTCTGACGTATTTGATCTTTATTATGATGAAATTCTTCAATCATTTCTTTGTATGATACATTCATTTGTTCAAGTTGGTATATCATTTGCTGTTCTAAAATGATTTTAGATTCAACGTCTGCAAAGTGTTGGACACGATGACGTAGTTGGTTGATACCTTGATCTTCTTCTTTGAGTGCCCTTTTACTTGAAACACCGTAAATTTCAGATTGAAGATTGACTTGACTTAGAGCATCTGCAACATAATCTTTTACAGCATTTAAATCTTCCTCATTTTCAGCTAAATCAACTGCATTAATGACCATTTTAAAAGCTTGATTCTCGTTTAATTGATTCATGTCTTTCATATGTTCAATAAATGCTTTGTCATTATCTGTAAATGAATGATTAAAGTAACTCACATATAAAATAAGGTCTGATGAAGTTAAAATTTGTTCGGTTTCATTTGTATGACGTTGATTATTTGAATGAAGTCCGAGAGAATCTACGATAATTTTTCCTTTTAACCAATCTAAAGGAAGTTTAAAATGTACCGTTTTAATAAATGTTGCATATTCATCTTCGTCACTCCATTTTTTAACATCTTCTTGAGAAACTGAATGAACAATACCTTGATGAAGCATATCTATATACGTTTTATAGTGTTGTTCTATCGCGCTAATAAAGGCGAGTTGATTCTTTTCAAGTTGTGATTTTAATTTTTTAAAATCACTATGAATAAACTCTTCTAAAGAATTAAAAGAGATGTCATAGAATTCTAATACTCGATTTACTTCTTCAAGGAGTTGGTCTTCTGATTTTAAAGTAATTTCAATGTGATTACCATATGACAATTCTGTCGTTGCGGCAGTGGTTGGATTTGGCGAGCTTACTAAATATTGATTACCAATTAGCGCATTGATTAGACTACTTTTACCAGCACTGAAGGTACCGAACACTCCAATTTTAGTAACTTTCTGATTAAGTCTTTGAATAGTATCTTGAATATCTTTTTTCGCGCATTCAAATAATGGTACATCTTCCACTATTTTTAGTGCATTTTGGATATCAACTTGTTTAGTTGTCACAACTTTTTCTTGATCTTTCTGTTGATGCATTTGGTAATATGCAGTGGAATTTTCTTGTTTGAGTCTATAGTTCACCTCAGTTCTACCGATGAGTTTATCTAAAGAATCGTCTAAATGAATATAGTAGTGTTGATAATTATGAGTAGTAAGAGATTCTCTTAACTGTCTTAATTCAATAAACCTTTCATATATTTGTCTGTCTTCATCTTCATCTGCAGCAATTTCTTTAGCTTCAGCATGTTGTATAACTTCTTTAAACAACGGGTTGGATTGATGCTCTATCATTTTATTTAACGCCTTAACCACTTTATCTGAAAATGTGAGTACATATGTATTACTAATACTTGTTTGTGGTTGATAGAGATTAGAAATTAACGATGAATCGATGACATAATCTTGATTTAAGATGTGTTCATTAACGTGTTTATTATTGATAAATCGCGTTAAGAATGACATGTCTTCACGAAGTGGTTGACGAATTTGCTGATTGACTTTGTCTTGAAGTTCAGTTGTCGCTTTATTTAAACGTTGCACCTGTGTTTCTTCTTTTTTCTTTTTCTTATTAAAAAGTCCACCTACTTTAAAATCAGCTGATTGACTTTCTAAATAAGAATGCAATGATTCTCTCATATCATAAGTCATAATATAAGCATTCTCTAATATGTCTTTACGCTTTTGATTTAAATAATTTAACAGTTTCTCAGAATCATTGAGAAGTTTTGCCTCTTCGCTCACTTCTTGATTTTGTTGGAATTTGATATAGGCTTCTTCAAAATAATCTTTTTCTATATCTAAAGTATCAAGAATATCTTGTAATTCATTTTGGATGTATGCCAGTTGTCCATCAGTAATAAAGTTTACTGTGCGATTGACATAGTCTTCAATAGATTCGCGATGAAGGTCTATTGAAACTAGAAAATCAGAAAGTTCGTGTAATTCATTTTTAGGATGTTCAAATTTAGAAACGTAATACGTATGTTCGAGTTTGATATTCAAATCTTTAATATATTTTTCTACGCGAGATTTAAATGTCTCAAAAGAAATTTCCTCTTCATTATGTTTATCTATCTGATTAATCACAAATACAATGGGGATACCAACGTCATTGATACGTTTCATAAATTTGAAATTTAATGCAGATTGCACGTGGTTATAATCAACAGTGTAGAACATCATATTACTCGTATACATAAACTGCTTTGTAGTTGATTGATGGGTCGCAACATTTGAATCTACCCCTGGAGTGTCTTGGAGTGTAAACCCTTGATTAAACTTACCAGATTGAAAGTTAATTTCTACCGATTCAACATCCATATTTTGTCGATTCATTTGCTTAACATTGTCATATGTCTTTAATTTTGTATATTGTTGGTGTGGTAAATTAGCAATAATCCCTGGTTCTTCTGCTACTGACACTATAGCCGTGTTACTTGTAGTAGGTACAGGAGAAGTCGGTAAAATATCTTGTTCTAATAATAAATTTATGAGTGTAGATTTTCCTGCTGAAAAGTGTCCTACAAATGAAGCGGTATATTGATTTAAATAAACTTTTTTTATGACTTGATTAATTGTGTTTACTAAAATAGTATTGTTTGATTTTTCGACTTCTTTTTTTAATTTATATAAAATATCTAATTGATCTTTATTTGCCATTTATGTATGCCCCTTCGATTCAATTGCAAAAAGATAATTAATATTACATCTTTTACATTTATGTATTAAAGAATACTTTCCCCTTGCATTGAGATAAGTTCTATATATCTTATTTTACGATATACATTGTTGAAAATAAAAAAATAAGGCAGTCATAATGACTTGCCTTATTTTTTAAAAGTTAAGTTGTATTGAATTTTAGTATATCAAAACTTTAAAACTTATGCTATTTTATAAGTTAATTCAGTTAAACCAAGCTGGTTTATCGCCTTCTGTCCCTGGTTTATTAACTCCAATATTTTCTTTGGAATGAAGTTCTGGATTTTTAGCAATTTGAACGGCAAGTGAAGCCACACTTTTTCTAGAAACTTCAGTTCCTTTAAATGTTTCATTTTTAGTTGTAATTTCAAATACATTTTCATTCTTATCAGTGAGACAACCTGGACGAATAATTGTGTAATCTAAATCTGAGCTTTCAATAATGTCAGAAGCTTTACGATATAGATTTAATTTTTTACCAAATTGTTCTTTGTTCCACTCATTGAATGGTTCTGGTAGTTCGTCATAAATACCAGGTGCTGCAACAAAGATAAGTCTTTTAACGTTTTTATTATCCATTGCTTTGACAATTGTTTCAGCTTGTTTATCTAATGATCCTGATAAACTTGCGAATACTACGTCAACTTGATCTAAAGCTTTTTCAAGGTCTTCAGCATTTTTTGCGTCTCCCTCAAAAACTTTAACTCGATTAGAAGCGTAATCAGGGATACGATGAGCATTTCTTAAGAATAGGTCAACGTTAAATCTTGAGTTTTCTAGAAATATTTTAGTAGCTTGGATAGATACTCTACCATTTGCTCCAATAATCAAAACAGTCTTCATATTTAAAATCCTCTCTCTATTTAACAAATTGTACATTTTAAATATATGGTTAATGATTAATAAATTAAAACACTCCTACTCAACTGTACTACAGTCAAGATAAGAGTGCGAATGAATCGTACTTTATCAATTACTATAATTACACATATTTTATAAAATGTAAAACTTATTTTTTAAAATTAGGTTTTTTGCCCCAATATTGATAATACGTACATTCAATATAACCATTAAATAGTTTACGACGTTTAGTCGCTTTACGATTAACTAAATATTCAAATTCTTTATTACTTGTTAAAATATAAGCAGATAAAAATGGATGTTGTTTCATTAAAGTTCCGATGTAGCGGTACATTTCTTCTACTTCGTCACGGTCGCCGATACGTTCACCATATGGAGGATTTCCTACCAGCGCTACAGGTTCTTCTTTATCGATGGTTAATGTGTTTACATCCTTGATGCCAAATTGAATAATGTCGCTAAGCCCTACTTCTTCAGCATTACGCTTAGCAATATCAACCATTTCTGGATCGATATCGGATGCATATACTTCAATTTCTTTATCATAATTAGCCATTTGGTCAGCTTCGTCTCTTAATCGGTCATAAATATTCGGAGGCATTATATTCCACTCTTCTGACACAAACTCTCTATTGAAGCCTGGTGCAATGTTTTGTGCAATTAAACACGCCTCAATCGCAATCGTCCCCGAGCCACAAAATGGATCGATAAGAGGTGTATCACCTTTCCAATTTGCTAAACGTATTAAACTTGCCGCCAAAGTTTCTTTAATTGGAGCTTCACCTTGAGCTAGACGGTAACCACGTTTATTTAAACCAGAACCTGATGTATCAATTGTAAGTAGAACATTATCTTTATGTATTGCTACTTCAACTGGATACTTGGCACCTGTTTCATTTAACCATCCTGTTTCTTGATAAGCATGTTTTAATCGTTCTACTATCGCTTTTTTAGTAATCGCCTGGCAATCAGGTACGCTATGAAGTGTTGATTTAACACTACGCCCTTGAACTGGAAAATAGTCTTCTTTATCAATAATCGTTTCCCAAGGCAATACTTTTGTTTGTTCAAATAACTCATCAAATGATTTTGCATCAAAGCGACCCATTACAATTTTAATTCTGTTAGCTGTGCGCAACCATAAATTACATTTAACGATTGTAGTTTCATCACCTTCAAAGAAAATGCGTCCGTTCTCGACGTGAGTGTCATAGCCAAGTTCTTGTATTTCCTTTGCAACTACTGCTTCTAATCCCATTGGACATACTGTTAATAATTGAAACACTGCTTAGTCTCCTTTAACGTAAGTTTCTAATGCTAATTTATATGTAAAATGTGTTTCTTAGATTAATGTTAAGTTTGAAGTGTTAAAAATGAATTGTAAAGCGTTATGAAGTTTAGAACGACCCTTCTAACAATTGAAAAAGCTCTCCATTATGCAAGGGAGAGCTAAACTAGTTCATGATATTTCTATAAGCCATGTTCTGTTCCATTGTACTCATCACGTGTACTAGTTACACTGGTACGCTGGTGGTAACCATCTGTCTACACATCTTCATATTCGCATGAAGATGGTCTCGTTTATACGTTGAATTTCGCTAAACAAGTGCTCCTACCAAATTTGGATTGCTCACTCGAGGGGTTTACCGCGTTCCACCTTTTATATTTCTACAAAAGCTACGTCACTGTGGCACTTTCAAACTATTCTAACCATATCAAAAAACTTAGGTTATTTCGTTGCCGTCAACTTAATGCCTTGATTTATTGTTTGATCAAGCACGAACACTACAATCATCTCAGACTGTGTGAGCATGGACTTTCCTCTATATTGCTATAGCGATTACCCGAAATATCACTTTTGAGATTATAACATAATTTTAAGTTTAGAAGTAATAAATTTTTTCGTTATTTGTAAAATTTATTTGCCGAATACAGCTTTTTCTAAATTTGAGATACGTTTTAGGATATCCACGTTATTTGAAGCGTTGTTAGAACTATTTGAAGAAAAGCTTTTATTTTCCTGTGGTCTCGATGTGGCAACACGTAATCTTAATTCTTCAAGTTCTTTTTTCAATTTATGATTTTCTTCGGAAAGTTTTACAACTTCGTTATTCATATCCGCCATTTTTTGATAATCTGTAATAATATCATCTAAAAAAGCGTCTACTTCTTCTCTTCTATAGCCTCGTGCCATAGTTTTTTCGAAATCTTTTTCATAAATATCTTTTGCTGATAATTTTAATGAAACATCTGACATCTTTTTTTCACCTCATTCGAAACTTTGATCTTGAGACCACTGCAAGTCGTTGATGAAGTCAGTGAGTTCATCAAACGTCACAATATCATAAGTATAGTTTGTTTTTTCCATAAATTCAACTAACATAGTCTTGAAGAATTTTGGACTTGCCTCTTGTTCTTCATCATAAATCAGAATGGTGTAATCAGTGTGATCTAACATAAACTGATCAGCTTGTTTAAATTGAAAAAGTCCTTGATACTCAGTGTGATGAATGCTTTCGATAAAATCAGCTTGCTGTGCGATAGAGGTATACTTTGATTGATTACTTTCATTCCAACGATCTGTGTGACCAAAGAATGGTGTAATTATACCGAGTTTTAAGTCAGGGTAACTTTCTTTGAGATGAATGACTACTTCTGCTGTCCACAACTCTATACCCATCTGTCCTTGTATCAGAACCCATTCCAATCCTTCATCTAAAAGTTGTTCTAATTTATGCGCTATAAATTTCTTTAAATAGGAAACTTCTGGAGCATCATCTTTGAATATATTTAATTCAAAAGATTTATACCCAATAACATAAACAGTTTTAACCATATTATTTAACCTCATTAAACATTATACATTAAAATATTTTTTAGATCGTACTGAACACTTTTCAACATTTCCGTGAACAGTTTTTTACTTGTTCTTTGAAAATGACATTCCACCGATAAAGAATGAATATTTGAAGTTAACAAATTAAATTTTTCTTTCGTCATATATGGAATAGCATTTATTTGTTCATAATTATTGATAAATGCTTCGAGTTTATTGTCAATATCTTCAACATATGGCATGACTTCTTTGTAGAAATCATAATCTGTACCTGTTGATTTTACTAAATAATAACGACGATTCATTTCATTAATATCTGTTACAAGTTGTTCGAAAATATATTGCACAAGGATGCCTCCTACAAAGTTAATTTAACATAACTTAAAAGCATTAGTCATACAAATAAACATATTCTAATGCTAATTCAATTAAATGATATGATTCAAAAATTTTTCATTTTAGTAAAAAGAATTAAGAGGTAATTGATAAATTTAGTAATAAAATTAAAAACTAAAAGATTACATTTATCTTTCATTTATGAAAGAAATCGTGACAGATTTGCATAAGCACGTTAAAATAGTGTTTGATATATGTTTGTTTACTGACATATACATTCAAATACTGTAGTTTGATTTAATAGTTTTATTGTTTTAATTGTAGCATTATGATTGAATCAAACTTGTGTGGTGAAAATGATGAATTATCCAAATGGTAAGCCATACTCTAAAAATAAGTCTTTGGACGGACGAAATGTTTCCCCATTTTCAAGTAACATTGAATATGGTGGACGCGGAATGACACTTGAAAAAGATATTGAGCAATCAAATTCTTACTATCTTAAAAGTGGTATAGCAGTCATTCACAAAAAGCCTACTCCCGTTCAAATCGTTAATGTACACTATCCGAAACGTAGTAAGGCGGTGATTAATGAAGCTTATTTTCGTACACCTTCAACAACCGATTATAACGGTGTTTATAATGGATGTTATATTGATTTTGAAGCGAAAGAAACGAAGAATAAAACATCTTTTCCTTTAAATAATATCCATACACATCAGGTGGAACATATGAAAAATACATATCATCAAAAGGGAATTGTTTTTCTTATGATACGTTTTAAAACTCTTGATGAAGTATATCTATTGCCTTATTCCAAGTTTGAAAGACTTTGGGAACGGTATATCCAAGATATAAAAAAATCGATTACTGTTGAAGAAATTCGGAAAAATGGTTACCATATTCCTTATCAATATCAACCAAGATTGAATTACCTCAAGGCAGTTGATAAGTTGATATTAGATGAAAGTGAGGACCGCGTATGACGGAAAATAAAGGGTCTTCCCAATCTAAAAAGACGAATAGTAAAAATGGGAAGTCTGGTGGAAAAAAGAATAGGAACGTAAAGAGAACGATTATTAAGATTATAGGGTTTATGATTATAGCCTTTTTCGTTCTGTTGCTACTCGGTATTTTGTTGTTTGCTTACTATGCATGGAAAGCACCAGCATTTACTGAATCTAAGTTAGAAGATCCAATTCCAGCTAAGATATATGATAAAAATGGAGATCTTGTTAAAACGTTAGATAATGGTCAACGTCATGAACACGTCAATATTAAAGATGTGCCTAAAAACATGAAATATGCCGTATTAGCGACAGAAGATAATCGATTCTATCACCATGGTGCACTTGATTATAAACGTTTGTTTGGTGCTATTGGTAAGAACTTAACTGGTGGATTTGGTGCGCAAGGTGCGTCAACACTAACACAACAAGTTGTTAAAGATTCATTCTTAACACAACAAAAGTCTATCGGTCGTAAAGCGCAAGAAGCTTATCTTTCATATCGTCTTGAACAAGAATACAGTAAAGATGAGATTTTCCAAGTTTATCTGAATAAAATCTATTATTCAGATGGCGTAACTGGAGTAAAAGCTGCAGCTAAATATTACTTCAATAAAGACTTGAAAGATTTAAACTTAGCTGAAGAAGCATATCTTGCTGGTTTGCCACAAGTTCCAAACCTTTATAACATTTATAATAATCCTAAAGAAGCGAACAATCGTAAAGATACTGTACTTTATTTAATGCATAAACACCATAGAATTACTGATAAACAGTATGCAGACGCTAAAAAAATTAATCTTAAAGCGAACTTAGTAGAACGCACTAAAAAAGAACGTCAAGTTAACGGCAATGATAAAGATCCAGAGTATGATTCTTACGTAAACTTCGTTCAATCAGAATTGATGAATAACAAATACTTTAAAGATAAGAATTTAGGTAGCGTTCTTCAAAGTGGTATTAAGATTTATACTAATATGGATAAAGATGTTCAAAAAACGCTTCAAGATCGTATTAATAATGGTACTAGTTATTATAAAAATGATGACCAACAAGTTGGTGCAACTATCTTAGATAGTAAAACTGGTGGCTTAGTAGCGATTTCAGGTGGACGTAATTATAAAAACGTAGTTGAAAGAAACCAAGCTACTGACCCTCATCCTACTGGTTCTTCATTAAAACCATTCTTAGCATATGGTCCTGCAATAGAAAATATGAAATGGGCAACAAACCATGCTATTCAAGATGAATCATCTTATTGGGTAGACGGTGCTCAATTCAAAAATTATGATACTCAAAGTCATGGTACTGTTTCTATTTACGATGCATTAAGACAAAGTTTTAATATTCCAGCACTTAAAACTTGGCAACAAGTTAAGAAAGATGCAGGTAACGATGCACCTAAAGAATTCGCTTCAAAAGTTGGTTTAGATTATAGTGGTAAAATAGGTCCATCAGAAGTATTAGGTGGTTCATCTTCTGAATTCTCACCTACTCAATTAGCTTCAGCTTTCGCATCGATTGCTAATGGTGGTACTTATAATAACGCGCATTCAATCCAAAAAGTTGTGACAAACGATGGTGATACAATTGAGTATGATCATTCAAGTCATAAAGCTATGAAAGATTACACGGCATATATGTTAGCTGAAATCTTAAAAGGTACTTTTAAACCTTATGGTTCAGCTTATGGTCATGGGGTTTCTGGCGTCAATATGGGTGCTAAAACTGGTACAGGTACTTACGGTCAAGAAATTTATGAAAAGTATAACCTACCAGACAATGCAGCTAAAGACGTATGGATTAACGGGTTTTCACCACAATATTCAATGTCAATTTGGATGGGCTTCAATAAAGTTAAACAATATGGAACTAACTCATTTGTTGGTCATTCTGAACAAGAATATCCACAATATCTTTATGAAGATGTTATGTCAGATATCTCTTCTAAAGATGGCGAAGATTTTAAGAAACCAGATAATGTGAGTGGTAGTGATGGTGAAAACGTATCTGTAAAAGGTCATCCTGATAACAACACTACAAGTCGCAGTGTTCATGGAAGTAGCGATACTTCTTCCTCAAGCGGAGGCTCTAATTCAGCATCAAGTTCAAACAGTTCAAATCATTCATCACAAGGCAACTCAGGAAACGCATTAACACGTCTGTTTAACTTAAATTTAATTTTTGATTATGAAGCATCCTAACTAAATACAGAAGTCCCAGTTTCTTTTCATAGAAATTGGGACTTCTTTTTACTTTGAAAAAGGCCAAGTATGTCACAAATGATCATACTTGGCTATATCTGTTGTATTGAGCTATTTTTGTTGACGTTTTTTTCTAATTTGATAAGAGGCGTTCATCTTTATTAATTCAGATTTAAGAGTTTTCATTTGCTGATAACCCATAAAATGATATTTACGTGCAATCATATAATGGTATCGTTCTTCAAAATTCATGGGCACCACTGGGTAAAACTCTAATTGATTAAAATGAATGCTTTCAATCTCATTAATTTGCTTAAAATAATTGATAATCATATCAAAATAAGCGTCTAAGCGCATTTTGCCTTCTTGAGATTTTAATTGCTTTTTACTCGCTAAATTATCTAATTGACATTCTAATGCATCAAAATCTTGCTTTTTAATCAAATTCCATCACTCTTCCTTCAAACTCGTTTTATAGCGTTTTTGACCTTCTCTACAATCTTCTAACAAAGGACACATTTCACATTTAGGTTTCTTTGCTAGACAATGATAACGACCAAAGAATATTAATTGATGATGACTTTTAGTCCATCTTTCTCGTGGGATAATAGCACATAAACGATCTTCTACTTGGCGCACGTTATCTTTCCAACGATTAATTCCTAACCGTTTAGACACTCTCTCCACATGTGTATCTACAGCCAAAGAAGGTTCGCCAAATGCAACACTCATAACAACGTTTGCAGTTTTATGACCTACCCCAGCCAGACTTTCTAATTCTTGATGTGTTTGAGGAATTTGACCATCAAATTGATCTATTAAAGAACGACATAGTTTTTTAATATTCTTTGCTTTGTTGCGATATAAACCAATAGAACGTATGTCATTTTGCAGTTCTTCATCACTTACACCTAAATAGTCTTCAGGTGTTTTATATTTTTTAAACAATGATTGTGTCACACGATTGACAAGATTATCTGTACACTGAGCTGATAATAAAACAGCAATTGTAAGTTCAAATGCATTATTATGTTTAAGTTCGCACTCAGCGTCTGGAAACATATTAGCAATAATATCAATCATAGCTAGTGCTCTTTTCTTACTTATCATTAGGTTCCTCTCCATTCAACCAATCAAATTTAGGGACTTTCTTAACGACATGTTTCATTTTTGGTTTATTAAATTGCTCTCGAATTTTCTTAGAATCATCAACAGTTTTTACGTTATTTTTCTTCCAATTTAATAGAATCCTGTCAATATATTTAAAACTCAATTTATTTTGACTTAATGCTTCATCTAAAGCTGCTTGTATCACCGATAAATCATGTTGGTCAACATCTATCCATTGATTAAGTGTTTCAATTTCATATGGTGAAAGAGGTCTGCCAAATGATTTTTCAATCATTTGAAAAAGTTCCTTAAACTGTGCCTTACTATCTAGCTCTTGATGATCAAGATTTTGTTTCTTCAAAAGTTGATTTAACTTTTCATAAAATGGATCTAAATTCATATATTCAGTAAACTTGCCCTCTTCATCCTTACTCACATTTAATTCTAATAATTCTCGTTGAATTAAGTTTTGAATTACTGAAGTAATCTGTCGAGGTTCCATTGATGAGCCTTGTTGAAGAAACTCAATTGAGGGCTGTTTATTAGAGGTTTCAGAAGCATAAATAAGTTTAATTAAGATAACTAAATCTTGTTCCCCCATACCTAATTCAGCATAATGATCTAATAGTTCTCTTCGTATTACAACAGGACGCGTTTTGAGTTGAAACAAATCCAAAATACTTACCCTCCTAATTTAAACTGAAAGCCCAGCCGTAATTAATGACTGGACGTTTAAACTGACTTTAATAATTTTATTACTACATGACCATTTTATGGATATAAGCGATTTAACAAACGTGGGAATGGTGATGTTTCACGTACGTGTTCAACACCTGAAATCCATGCTACAGTACGCTCTAAACCTAGACCAAAACCACTATGAGGTACGCTACCATAGCGACGTAAATCTAAGTAGTAGCTATAACTTTCTTCATCCAATTCATGTTCATCAATTCGTTGTTCAAGTAATTCTAAATCATTAATACGTTCAGAACCACCTATAATTTCACCATAACCTTCTGGAGCAATTAAATCCGCACATAAGACTGTATCCTCATTCTCTGGATTAGGTTGCATGTAGAATGGCTTTATTTTAGTTGGATAATGTGTAATAAATACTGGTAAATCGTAGTGGTTAGCGATTGCTGTTTCATGTGGTGCTCCGAAATCTTCGCCCCACTCAATATCGTCAAATCCTTCTCCTTTCAAGAATTCAATAGCATCATCATATGAAATTCTTGGGAAAGGTGCTGCTACTTTTTCTAATTTAGATGTATCCCTATTTAAAGCCTTAAGTTCTAGTTGACAATTTTGTAATACTGATTGAACAATATGTGACACATATTGTTCTTGTACTTCTAAACTTTCAGCATGATTCGTAAACGCCATTTCTGGTTCTATCATCCAAAATTCAATTAGATGACGACGTGTTTTGGATTTTTCGGCACGGAAAGTCGGACCAAATGAGAATACACGTCCATGAGCCATTGCTGCAGCTTCCATATATAATTGGCCACTTTGAGATAAAAATGCGTCTTCATCAAAATATTTTGTATGGAATAATTCACTTGTACCTTCCGGTGCACTAGCAGTTAAAATTGGTGGGTCAATTTTAGTGAATCCATTACTGTTGAAGAATTCGTAAGTGGCACGAATAATTTCATTTCTAATTTTCATGACTGCATGTTGTTTTTTAGAACGTAACCATAAGTGACGGTGATCCATTAAGAATTCTGTACCATGATTTTTAGGTGTAATTGGATAATCATGTGCTTCATGAATCACTTTTATAGATTTAACTTGCATTTCGTAACCTAAATCTGAGCGATGATCTTCAGTAATTGTACCTTTCACATAAAGAGAAGATTCTTGTGTAATATCTTTAGCTAATTGGAACATTTCTTCATCCACTTCTGATTTCACTACAACACCTTGCATGAAACCACTGCCATCACGTAATTGTAAAAATGCAATTTTACCGCTTGAACGTTTATTAGTTAACCAAGCACCTATTGTCACTTCTTGGTTAAGATGTTGTTTTGCTTGTTTAATCGTCGTTTTCATAACTAAACTCCTATTTTTCTTTTTGTATTCTCATTTATTTTAACAAAATATGAAGATAACTTCTACATGTTGACCTTTAGAGCGCGCGCTTGATTGTGAATATGATTTGAACATTTCATTGCTTCATTTAGGTATCATTATTCTTGCTTTTTTGAATCTGTCCAAGCAATTTATTGAATTGTTGAATGTTCCCTTTTTTCTGCTGATAATGCTCTAACGTTTGTGCAAAGAAGTTTTTAAAATTACTATTCACGAGACGATCGTCAAAAGATACAATAAGTCCTTTATCATTTTCATGACGTATGAGACGACCTAACCCTTGTCTAAATCTAGTTACAGCATCGGGTAATACATACTCTTTAAAAGTAGAATCAAATTCTGTATCCATAAGCCAGTATTTTGTATTGTGTTTATTCATAAATGGCAATTTAGCAATCATTACACATTTAATTCCATTAGCTTGAAAATCAAAGCCTTCAAAAAATGTTGAAGTACCAAGTAATATCGATTTATCAAAGTTGTTAAATTGTTGAACGATTTTATAGTTTTGATTTTGTTGTTGCGTCAGTATCACATAATCTTCAAAAGAAGGCAATTCATTGAGTAAATCTTGAACCATGTGCATCATTTTATAACTTGTGAATAATACCAAACATTTTGATTCGGTCACTGTGACATATTCAAATAAATAGTCGACGATTGATGCAACGTAATCATCGATATTTTTGTAATTATATGTTTCGATATCTGTTGGTATAAAGACGTTAGTATTTTTAGACACGGATTGAGGTGTTGTTACCTCAAATGTATTAAATGTTGCGTCCTCTTTAAACCAGTTCTTAAATGCATCAAAAGAATGATTAAATGTTAAAGTACCTGAAATAAAGGTCAATGATTTAAATTTGTCTAGTACTTGTGAAGTTAAGATTTCTTTTACAGCATAATCCTTAACTAATAAGCGAATCGTAGACTTTTGAGATAAGTTTTTAATTGAAATATAGCTTGTATGATTATCTTTTAAACTCTGTTCAATTTGTTTGAATTTATCGTTTAAATATAAAAGTTGCTTCCGGATTGATTTAATTGTCTTATGCCCCATACCATTAAAGATCTCGATGGTTTTATTGAGTTTATCAGTAATTTCATGGAGATTTTTTAAAATCTCTACGGTTTCAAATTGGTATACGTAATGATACTTATGTATATCATCATCATAAACTTCTGAAGATTGAATGATTTCATAAATTGTAGAAAATAAATGTTCATTTAAATCATGCAGATCGTTAATATTCGATTTTAAGCCGAACACGTCAATCGGTGCAATATCTAACTTTTCTAAAATACGTTGTTGTTCTAATTTATCGACAGCTTTAAGTAACTTCTCATTTTCATTTCTACCAATAAGACCTAATTGATACTTTATATCTGAGTAGTTAAGTTCGTTAGTGATTTGATTTAAAGCATAATCAGGTAAGCGATGTGCTTCATCTATAATACAATCATCGAAGAGTTGATAGATGGAATTTTCAGAGCCAGAATGAATCAGATGTGCATGATTCGTAATACCAATTTGGATATTTTGTGCATTGCGTTTGATGTAATTATAGTAATGAATGTCATGGCGTACCGGGACGTATGTTTCACTCTTTTGATCAAAGTACATCTTTTGTCCGCCTTTTAGGTTTAATTCTTGAATATCACCAGTTAAAGTTTCAGTAATCCAAATCAATAATTGCATTTTTAAGATACTTACTTCATAATTACTCGTTTCATCTTTAAGAATCTGACTAACTAAACCTAGAGAAATATAGTCATTTTTACTTTTTATTAGTGTCGCATTGATTTTAAAACCTAATACTTCATTGAGAGCTGGTATATCTTTTTCCAATAATTGACTTTGTAGCAATTTCGTATTAGTTGAAATCATGACATGATTCTCAGTTTCGAAGCTATACATAATGGCTGCAAGAAGATATGCCAATGATTTGCCACTACCTAGAGGTGCTTCAATCATTGCTTTATCGCTATGCATTAATTGATCCAGTATAATTTCTGATAAATAGAGCTGTTGTGGTCGGTATGTCAGTTGAAGTGCTTTAGTTACCTTAGTATATAAATCTTTCAATGAATCATTAAAATGAGTCGTCGGACCTGTAAAGTCGATTTGTTTACGATAGATGATTTGTTCAAATTGACTAAACTGTTCACTTAAAGATTGAGGTTTATAATTTCTAACCATTTCAAACAGGATATTATATAAGTCATATTTAAGATTTTTACTTAAATAATAGAGTTGCTTCTGAGTGTCTAATGGTAGTTGTTCAATCTTTTCAAAAGCTTTAATCATTAGCTTTGCTGTGGTTGTAGCATCTTCATCCGCACGATGCGCATTTGTTAATGGTATGTGATGAGATTGTGCGAGTTCACTTAATTGATAACTTTTATCCGTTGGAAATGCAATTTTGAATAGCTCCAAGGTGTCCATGATTTTTTTTGGTTTGAAACGAAGATTGCATTTTGAGAATGCCTTTTTAATAAAATTAAGATCAAAGGAGATGTTATGAGCTACAAAAATGCAGTCTTTAATTAAGTTGTAAATATCCTCGGCAACCTCATTGAAATACGGTGCTTGAGTAAGCATATCTTCTTCAATTGATGTTAAGGCTTGAATAAACGGTGGAATTTCCAAATCAGTTCGAATCATGGAATGGTACGTGTCTATAATTTGATTGTTACGTACAAATGTTATACCAATTTGTATAATTTCATCGTAATCTAATTGGTTACCGGTCGTTTCTAAATCTACAACTGCAAATGTTGCTATTCCCATAGTGCCCTCTCCTTATCTTTATGTTTATAAGTCAATATCTGCACTCATTAATTGATGTAAGTTACCTTTATCATCTTTAACAAGTAAGAAACCATCTTGATCGATGTCTACTGCTTCCCCAATAAATTGATGGTCATTTTCTGTAAATACTAACTGTCGGTGCCACATATTTGTGGCTTCAATATATTCTTCTCGAATCGTCTCAAAAGGCTTATTTAAAAATTGTTTATAGCGTTTATGAATTTCACTCAATAATACTTTTAAAAAGTCATATCTATTCATCTTACTGTCTGCATAAAGTCTTACACTCGTAGCTCTATGTCTAATTTCATCACTAAAATCACTTTCAGTATGATTCATGTTTATGCCTATACCACAAATGATAGCTTCTATAGCATCATAATTAGCGACCATTTCAGTCAGAAAACCACAAATTTTCTTATGTCCAATATATATATCATTAGGCCATTTAATTGAAACTCTATCTTTAGAAAAATGTTGAATTGCGTCTCTAATTCCTAGAGCAATAAATAAGTTGAATTTAGGAATAAGTGAGAATGGAACATTAGGTCTTAATACAAGTGACATCCATAATCCCTTTCCTTTAGAAGAACTCCAATAACGATTAAATCTTCCTCTTCCTTCAGTTTGTTCATCACTTAAAATTAAAAATGAATCTTTATTATCTACTAGTGCTTTTTTAGCTTTTAATTGAGTTGAATCTACAGTTCTATAGACTTCGAGTTGATCGAATAACTCTAGTTGATTAATGATAGGTTGTACGATACCGCTGTACCATTGATCAGGTAATGAGTTAAGTTGATGTCCTTTGTGATTCATAGACTTGATATCGCACCCATCATGCTTTAATTGATCGATGACTTTTTTGACTCCAGCTCTCGAAATATTTAATTGATCAGCAATATATTGTCCTGAAATATAATTTGGTTGATTTTCATATAGCATTCTAACGACATCTTGGCTATATTTTGACATTTGCGTCCACCCACTTTAAGATTTCATCTTGTGTATTTTTGATTTTTTTAGTTATGATAGCGATTTCGATTTGTCTTAACACATCTTTTAACCAAGGTCCTGATTGAGTGTTCATATGTTTTAAAATGTCTCCCCCATTTACCGCCAATTCCTTTCTTTGTTGTATAGGTAAGTGCTTGGCTACTTCTTTAATACTGTGTTCGTTTATGATAAGTGGATGAGCGATTTCTATACCATTTAACTCTAACGTCTTACTTGTTGCAAGGACTTTTTCAATATCCATGATATTAAAGTCGTATACGAGTGTTATTAACGTTGATTTTGAATGAATTCTTGGTAATAATTCGATGAGTTTCATATAAGTCTGTATCATCGACTTTTCTTGATTACTTATTTTTAAGGAGTTCAATGAACTATCTATGCGTTGTTGAACAAGTAATATTGCAATCCATAATTCAAAATCGATAGGTTCAATGATTTGAATTTGACTCATTTCAAAAGCACTAAAGAATGGTATAAAGTGAAACGCTCCTAATTCTTTCATATTATTAAAGCTTTCAGCTACGTTACAGCCGAACATTAGTTTTTTTAGTTCTACTACAATTCGTTCAATCGATAAATATTGTATATCTGAAATTTGTGATTTCATCGCTTTAAATGTTTCATTATGAATTTGAAAATCGAGCTGAGATTGAAAACGAAGGCCTCTTATGATTCGGAGTGCATCCTCTTCAAATCTTGCTTGTGCATTTCCGACGGTTCGAATGCACTTATTTCTAATGTCTTTTTCTCCATCAAAATAATCGTAGGTTTTATAATTAATATCCATTGCAATGGCGTTTATGGTAAAGTCTCTACGTTGAATATCTTGATATAAATCTCGCACAAAATAAACTTCGCTAGGTCTGCGATGGTCGATATAATCATCTTCTGCTCTAAACGTTGTAATTTCATAGTTTTCATGGTTAAACACCACATTAATGGTACCGTGTTGTTTGCCTACCGGAATCGTTTTATCAAATATAGATTCTATCTCATCAGGAGTTGCACTTGTGGTAATATCAATATCGTGAATTGCCCTATTCATCAGATAGTCTCTTACAGATCCACCTACAAAGTAAGCTTCGAACCCATATTGTTGAATTTCATTTAAGATAGGTTTTGCGCGTTCAAATAAGTTATAACTCATGATGATTTTCACCTTGTTCTAACATCTTTTTATAATAAAATTCATATTGATCAGTAATTAAATCAGAACCAAACCGTTCTTTTATATCCTCTAGCATACGTGATTGCATACGATGATATAATCTTTGATCTTTTAACAATTGAACGGCGTAATGTGCTGCTTGCTCACTATCCCCAATTTCTACAATAAATCCTGTTTCATCATGTTTAATGACTTCTTTGATACCTCCAGCATTTGTACCAATCGGAATAATTCCTGTTTTCATGGCTTCTAACAAAGTTAATCCGAAACTTTCTTTTTCACTTAAAAGAAGTACGAGGTCTGATAATTGATAAAATGCACTTACATCATTTTGTTTACCTAGGAAAAGGACCTGTTCTTCTACACCTAAGTCACGTGCTTTATGTCGCATATCGAATAATTCCGGACCGTCACCTAAAAGTATAAGCTTACTAGGTATCTTTTCTCGTACAAGAGCAAATGTTTCAATCACTGTGTCTATACGTTTAACTTTTCTAAAATTAGAGACATGAATCAGCACTTTCTCTTCTGGTTCTATGCCATAGCAAGCTTTTAATTCTTCGTTATATCGTGTCGGAAATTCATTTTCACGAACAAAATTATAAATAGGTATAATTTCTTTTTGTGTATCGATAATTTCGTAAGTTTGTTGTGCAAGAGAATGACTGACGCTTGTAACAATATCGCTTTTTTCAATTCCAAACTTAATGGCATTTTGAAGTAAATGATCATAGCCAAGTACAGTGATATCAGTTCCATGCAGTGTTGTCATGATTTTAACGTCTCTTCCTGACATTTGTTTAGCTAATATTCCACAAACTGCATGAGGTACAGCGTAATGCATATGTAATATATCTAAGTCATATTCTTGAATGACATCTGATATTTTAGTGCTTAAAGTAATATCATAAGGTGGATACTGGAATACGGCATATTGATTGACTTCAACTTGGTGGAAAGTAATGTTTGGTAATGGGTTGCGAATTCTGAAAGGAATATTTGAGGTAATAAAATGTACTTCATGTCCGCGTTCAGCCATTTTAATGCCAAGCTTTGTTGCAATAATCCCAGAGCCACCCATGGACGGGTAACAAGTAATACCAATTTTCATCTGTGCCCATCCTTTCTAATAATTATTTTTTCTCGAAACGATTTTTATCACGAGTGTTAAATTTCTCCATCGTTTCATTGAAACTTTCTGTCATATCTATATCTAAAGAATTTGCAATACATAATAAAACGAATAAATTATCTCCTAATTCAGCTTTAATAGTATTATCAGCTTCTGTATCTTTCTTTTTCTTCTCTCCATAATAGTGATTAATTTCTCGTGCTAACTCTCCTACTTCTTCTGTCATTCTTGCGAGATTAGCTAGTGGTGAAAAATAACCTGCTTTAAACTGACCAATATAGTCATCAACTTCTTGTTGCATTTGCGCCATAGATTTCATATTAGAGTAACTCCTTTTTCGCTTTTCTAATATAGTATATTACAAATTAATAACTCATGCATTTCAAGTGCTATTGGCCATTAATTTTAAATTATTGAAAGTTAAATTCTTCAAGTTTTAAAAATGTAAAAACCTGGCAAGCTTTACATTTTCATGTAAACTTACCAGGTAATAGTGTCAAAATTTAGTTTGTTATGTCAACTTGTATTAATCGCTTGATCTTGCAATTAAAATAATACGTGTAAGTTCAGCTAATGCTACAGCAGTTGATGCGACGTATGTCATTGCAGCTGCAGACAATACTTTCTTAGCATGTTTGTATTCTTTCTCATTTACGATATTTAATGCAGTGATTTGCTTCATTGCTCTCGAACTAGCGTTAAACTCAACAGGTAATGTCACAATTGAGAATAATACTGCAAGTGACATTAAACCAGCACCTACCCAAAGAACAGTAGAACCGAAAACACTACCGACGGCTGTTAAGATGATACCAATCATAATAACAATGTAGCTTAAAGAACTACCGATGTTGGCTAGGGGTACTAAAGCTGTTCTAAATCTTAATGGTGCATAACCTTGCTGATGTTGAATTGCATGTCCAACTTCATGCGCAGCAATCGTTGTACCAGCAACTGAAGGTCTATCGTAGTTTGCAGGAGATAAACAAACAACTTTTTTATTAGGGTCATAGTGGTCCGTTAAGAAACCGTCGCCTTTAACGACGTCGACATCATAAATACCGTTCGCATGTAAAATTTCTTCGGCAACCTCACGTCCTGTTTTACCACTTGTGGATCTCACTTGAGCATATTTTTCATAATTAGATTTAACTTTATGTTGAGCCCACATTGGAATGACCATTAATATTACGAAATAAATAATCATAGATATTAAAGACAATAAACTCACTCTCCTTTATTGTTATTTTACTGTCAAATTTATCTTTAATCAAATGTTTTAACTTTGAAAAATTGTTTCAAACCAAAATATAGGTATAATGAAATGAGACTTAAAATGACTGATAATATTCCAATTTGAATCGTATGTGTAGCTATAAAATCATAGTATGGAAACTGATTCAAACAATAATTTATGACATCAATCATCATATATGAAAGAACCCCATCCAGCTAAAATCGTGATTTTAAAACGAGGGTAGAAATATAGTGCTTCTAATGTCATAATACCATGTAAAATTGTCAACATCATACCGTTAAGTGTTATGTCACCTTGTTCAAGAAACATAAAAATATTCATTATGATAGCTCAAATTCCATATTTAAGTAAAGAAACAAAAGCTAAAGTATCTATAACGGCTAAATGTTTATTAAAAATCATGAGTATGATTGATATGCATAAAAATAAAGATGCAGTAGGTAGGCCTATCGGGAACAAATGGTACAAAGTAAATTGGAGTAACATTTAATTGCTCTACCAAACATATCCATACATGGTGCCTAGTATATTGCAAATTAGCAGTATCATAAGTGTCCATCTTTGATAAAGCATTAATTCCCAAAGCCGCTTTGAACTATTCATCTTTCTTCCTCATAAGATGAATGAATATCTCTCAATTTTAATATATTTAATATTTGTGTAAGTTGGTAAAATTGATCAGGTTCATTCATTTGTAAACTTAAGTCTATGTTATCCTGTATGTTTTCAATCATAGAGGTTTGCTTTTTTTTATTCATAGAAATTACATATAAATCTTGGATATAAGAAGTGTAGCTCGGTGAGTGTATGAGTTGAGACAATATTAAATCATCAAGACGTGGTTCACTTTGACGATCTTTTGCAAAGTGAATTTGAATATCTATACGTCTTGTATGCTTAGCAATATAATTGAAGATTTCATTTGTATTAATGTATGTCTGATTTGCTTTAGTTAGCTGGATTGCAGAAGCGTTTGCGTTCATTTCTGCAATCTCTAAAGTATGATGATTTGAAATTTTGTCGTTAACAAAATGAACGAGATTGAGCTTTTCTTTATTCGCTTTCAAATAGTTCAATACCCATACGGTTATTCTTGATTTAAAACGATAGTGAAACAATATATATTCAAGAAAACTTTGTTTCATACGGATGAGTGATTCATTCATTTTTATTCCACCCACTTAAAATTGCATTCGTATTACTTCTTCATGCCATGTTTCATTGCTAGGATCAATGTCTAATAATTGATTTAAAATGGCTTTTGCTTGATCATTACGCCCTATTTCAACGAGATAGAGGTAATAATCACTTAAGAATTCCTCATGAGTATGCAATGTAGAATACGCAAGCTTAAAGAAATGTTGTGCCTCTTTATCTCGTTCTTCATGTGCATAAGCATACGCTAAATACCACATAAAGACAGGATCAAGATCTTCCTCATCAACAAAGGTTAATAACTGAATAATTGCCTCATAATCTTCTTCTTTACGATATAAGTCACTTAAAATTAATAAAGGTTCATGATAAGCGTTGTCTACTTCTAATGCTTGTTTTAATAATTCAGCACCCTTATTTGCGTCGCCATGTTCAAGTTCTAAACTACCTGTTGAAACCATTAATTCCTTGTAGAATTGGCTTAATCGTAAACCCTCTTTACCTGTTTCGATTGCATCTGGGTAATTTTTCTCATTTTCATATAGGGATTGTAAATAGAAGTATCCTTGTATAAAATCGGGATCTTTAGAAAGTAATGATTGCATGATTTTAATGGCTTCCTGAGTTAAGTCATTTTTTTCATATGCAATGGATTTTTTAAAATAATCCCCAGAGTTCATTTCATCTTCACTAATTTCATCGAATAATCGAATTGCATCTGTATAGTTACCACTTTGTAAACTACAATCAGCCATTCTAGAAAATAAATTGATACCGTTAACTTGGTATTCACCTGTCTCTAAAACAGTTTCATACTCTGATGTTGCTCGTAAGTATTCTCCATCAAAATATAATAACTCAGCTAATGCAAAATGAATAATAGGATCACTGGGTTCAAGTTCTAAAGCTTCTTGCAGTTTATCAATTGCAACTTCTAACATATTGATTTGTTGATATAAATCAGCTTCTAACATCAATTTTTCTGCAGAAGGTTTTACTTGCGATAAATATTCAAGAGCTTCATTCGTTTGATTCTCCGTCATTAATCCTTCGATAAAGTAGATTAATAGTTCACTCTCATCAGGATATTTATGATATAACGTTCTAAATATTTCTAACCCTTGAGGTGTAAGACCAAAGTTGTACAATGTTTCACCTAGAATAAATAATGCATCATCATTATTTGAACTAAGTGCTTCATTGACACGAGAGTCTAAATGATCTAATTTTTGTAGATTGATATCATCTATAAGTTTGTAGATATCTTCCATTGTTTATTTTCCCTCATTTTCTAAAAGCTTTAATTTTGGTAAAAAAACTGGGAAGGAAACATTTACCGCATCAAATTGCTCAATTGTCAAAGGTTTAGAGCTTAAAAGTGATGCAACAGCGAGCATCATACCTATACGATGATCAGTTTGACTATCAACAATGGCACTTGCTTTAAATTCAGATGGACGAATAATAAGTCCATCATGTGTAGGTTGTAAATCAAAACCTAACATACTCAACATATCTGCTGTTGTATCTATGCGATTCGTTTCTTTAACTTTTAATTCTTCTGCATCTCTTATAATACAAGTGCTTGAAGCTTGTGTACATAGTAAAGCAACCACTGGTAATTCATCAATCGCTCTAGGGACTAAATCCCCTTCAATCATGATTGATTTTAAATTAGGCGTATATTGTACGTGTATAGATGCTGTAGGCTCTGCTCCTGTAGTAACATGATTTAATTCAATATTTCCTCCCATTTGCTCAACGATGTCTATGATACCTGAACGCGTAGGGTTAATGCCAACATTATGAATTGTAATATCACTACCGGGAGTGATTAATGCTGCTACTATGAAAAACGCTGCTGAAGATATATCTCCTGGAACATGGAAATCTCTGGTTTCTATGTGCTCTATGGCATGAGGAGAAGTTTGTATTGTTTTACCATTAACTTTTATCGGAATATTAAAATGTTCAAACATTGTTTCTGTGTGATTTCTACTCACATCACTTTCGGTTACAGTTGTTGCTTCATCTGAAAAAATACTTGCAAATAAAATCGCGCTTTTTACTTGCGCACTTGCTACCTCCATGTGATAATCGATACCTTTAATAGTTGATGGTTTAATAATCAGCGGAGTAAAATTATTGTCGATACCTGAGATTTTGGCATTCATTTTTAATAATGGTTTTAAAACTCGATTCATTGGACGTTTGCCAATCGAAATATCACCTGATAATACACTTTCAATACCTAAGCCACTTAGAAGACCAGCAAGTAAACGCGTAGTCGTACCAGAATTACCTGTGTAGAGCACTTGATGTGGTGTTTTAAAACTTTTGTACCCTGGAGAATTAATAATGATGTTGTCATCATCTACAGTAATCTCAACGCCTAGCAATTTAAATATTTCTATGGTTCTATGGCAATCTTCACCTAATAAAGGTTTAAAGATTGTTGATTTACCAGCTGCTAAAGAAGCTAACATTATTGCGCGATGTGTCATTGATTTGTCGCCTGGAACTTCAATCTCGCCTCTTAGAGGACCGTGAATATCAATAATTTCATTTATTGACATGTTCTTCACCTACTTCTTAAAAAATGCTTGTAATATATTGAACGCTTCAATATGTGTTTCTTTATCAACGTGTTTAACTAATGGGGAGCCTAATTTTTCTAACAATACCATTTGTATACCTTCCTTATTGTTCTTTTTATCTAAGAGCATATATTGATAGATATCTTCAAAATTAAGTTTAGTAATGGTATTTAAAGGATAATTTAAATGACTCATATAATCGATAAAGTGTTGAATATCATAGTTACAATTAAACATATTGTTTGCAACTATAAACTGATATAAAATTCCAATCATTACAGCATGACCATGTGGAATCTTATGTTGATATTCTATAGCGTGTCCAAATGTATGACCTAAATTAAGAAACTTTCTTGTCCCTTTTTCTTTCTCATCTTCAACTACAATATTTAATTTTGTTTTAATACCTTCAAATAAGTAATAATCTAAGTTTTTAAGTGATTCTAAATCAGATTGATTAGTAAAGTTATTCTCAATTCGTGCTGTAGCTTCTTTTCCATTCAATAATGCATGCTTATAGACTTCTGCATAACCACTTAAAATTTCGTTATATGGCAACGTTACCAAAAAATCTAAATCATAAATAACAGCTTTAGGTCGATAAAAGGCACCAATCAAGTTTTTGCCATGCTCGGAGTTAATGCCTACTTTACCACCTACACTTGAATCATGAGCTAATATGGTAGTAGGTACTTGAATAAATCCAACACCTCTTAATAAAGTAGTAGCAATGAAACCAGCAAAATCACCTGTCGCACCGCCACCTATAGCTACTATGCAAGTATTTCTGGTAATTTGGTAACTTAACAATTCTTCGATAGTTTGCTGATATTGTTTAAATGTTTTTGTATTTTCTCCGAAAGGTATAATTATGGATTGTGCGTTAAGCTGGAGTGAGAGTAAATCTATCTTTTGAGTGAATTTCTCATATACGTGGGTATCAATAATAAAAAACGTTTTATCAAAATCCTTTACGTATGTTTCTAAATGAGTTATAGCATGGCGTTCTACTATAATAGGATAATTATCAGTTGCATAAGTTGTTTTAAGTTTCATTTTTTCACCTCTAAAATACTGGTGTTTTTAAAATTCAATGTTAAGTTGACGACGTTCTTTTATTTGTTCTTTTAATTGATCGATATGGTTAGATTGGAATTCTTCAAGTAATGCTTTTGCTAGTTCAAAAGCTACTACATGTTCACAAACGATGCTTGCTGCAGGGACCGCACAGCTATCAGAGCGTTCAATGGTTGCTTTAAAATCTTCTTTCGTATTAATATCAACAGAATTTAAAGGTTTATACAGTGTAGGAATAGGTTTCATAACACCATTCACTATGATTGGCATACCATTACTCATACCGCCTTCAAAACCACCAAGGTGATTTGTGCTACGATGATATCCTTTTTCACGGTCATATTGAATTTCATCTTGTATTTCACTACCTGGTTTTTCTGTAGCTTTAAATCCTTCTCCAAAGCTTACTCCTTTAAAAGCATTGATACTTACTACACCTTGAGCAATGCGACCGTCTAATTTGCGATCATAATGTACATAACTACCCACACCTATAGGCATGTTTTCCGCTAATACTTGGACTACACCACCAATTGAGTCACCTTCTTTTTTAGCTTCATCTATTTTATCTCTCATTTGTTGTGCGATGTCATCATTAATCACCCGGACGTCATTTTTATCAGTATTTTCCTTAAAGATCTCCACTTCATAAAAATCTTTATCTTTAACGCTACTAATTTCTACAACACGACTATACATATGAATATTGAGTTGTTCTAATAAAATCTTTGATACTGCTCCGACGGCTACACGTGCAGCAGTTTCTCGTGCAGAAGATCGTTCAAGTACATTTCTTAAATCGCGATGATTATATTTCATTCCACCTACAAGATCAGCATGTCCGGGTCTAGGTTTAGTTATAGTGCGTTTCATATTATCTCTTTCTTCATTACTAATGGGTTCGACGCCCATAATATTTTTCCAGTGTGTAAAATCGTCATTTGTGATAATCATTGTAATTGGGCTTCCTAAAGTAAAACCGTTTCTAACACCAGAAACAATTTCGATAGCATCTTTTTCAATTTGCATTCGTCTACCTCGACCGTAACCGCCTTGACGTTTAAACATTTCCTTATTAATATCTTCAGATTTCATTTCTAAATTAGCTGGCACACCCTCTATGATGACTGTAAGTTGTGGTCCATGTGATTCGCCAGAAGTAAGGTATCTCATGAGCGCACTCCCCTTTCTATTCTTTAATACATTAAATTGTAATATGTTTAATATATTATCATATTCAATCACACAACATAAGTATGTAACTTCAACTAAGATATATTAAAAAATGATTTAAATCGAATACTAAAGTTAGAAACTTAACTTTTTAAATCATTGATAAATTCAAATACTATAACTAAAAAGAACTAGCTTAACATGTCATTAAGTCAGTTCTTAAAGGATAAAATGAAATTCTTTAAAAGTTTTTTTATTATTCGTATAACCAATCTTCTCTAGGTGCTGAATAATCAGCAATTTCATTACTATTAAACCATAATTTAACTTCTCGTTGTGCTGATTCAACAGAATCAGAACCGTGAATAATATTAAGACCTAATGTTAATCCTAGGTCACCTCTAATTGTACCTGGAGCAGCCTCAGAAGGATTAGTACATCCAATGATATGACGAGAAACTGCTACTGCATTTTCTCCTTCAACTACCATGGCAAACACTGGCGCAGATGTAATAAACGAAATGAGTTTATCATAGAAAGGTTTACCTTCATGTTCACTGTAGTGCTTTTCAGCTAATTCTTTAGGTACTTGCATGAGTTTGCCACCAACAAGTTTTAGACCTTTCTTTTCAATTCGAGTAACAATTTCTCCAATAAGATTTCTTTGTACAGCATCTGGTTTAATCATTAAAAATGTGCGTTCCACTATGTGTGTCCCCCTATGAGTATGTTTCATTCAATTTCCATAGCTATGTATAGGTACTGTTACCTATTTAACAAGGTATTTAAATATCCTGTTACTTATCATGGTAACAGGATAATGAAGCGCTTTCAACACTTAGCATTCATGTTATTTATTTCTACTGCCCATTTTTTTAATTAACTTTCTAAATAATTCTTTATTAGGACTATCTTCTAATTCATTGATAAGTGTGAGTGCTTTGTTTAAATATTTCTCACTTATTGCCTTAGATTGTTCAATACTTTGTGAATTTCTAATAATTTGTATACACTCTTCAAATGCTTGCATAGAACTATTAGGGCTTAATTGTGAGATTTTTTGTTTGAAATTAGTATCTTTTCTCATTTCAAGAAGTACTGGCAAAGTAATATGCCCATTCATTAAATCACTACCTACAGGTTTGCCTAATTTCTTTTCAGAACTAGTGAAATCTAAAACATCATCTATAATTTGGAAACTCATACCGATATAATGGCCAATCATTTTTAATTTGCGAATAACCTCATTTGAAGCATTGGATGTGATGGCACCGACTTGTGTAGATAATTGAATTAATAATGCTGTTTTACGATTAATACGTCGTAGGTAATTGATAATATTTTGTTTACTATTAAATTGGTCTTGAAATTGAAAGAGTTCCCCTCTACAAACATCTACAATAGATTTAGAAATTGTAGTATGTATTCGGTGATCATTAATTTCAGATAAATGTTCTAGACCTAATGCTAATAGAAAATTACCAGTCAAAATGGCTGTATTTTGATTCCACTTTTTTGATATTGTAAGGCGTCCACGTCGTTTGTCACTTTTATCAATAACATCATCATGCACTAAGGTTGCCATGTGGATAAGTTCTAAAGCAACTGCGACGCGATAAGTATTTTCAGAAGTGTTTTTATTGGTACCGAATTGACTACTTAAGATAACAAACACCGGTCTCACTCTTTTTCCCCCTGAAGAAAGCAAATGAAAGGAAGCGTCTTCAAGTGTTTGATCAGTACTTTTAATTGCTTTTTCAAGACGTTTTTCTACTTTTTTTATTTCATTATTAATGTTTAACTTTGCCACGTTAATCACCTTTGGTAGAATAATCATTTTCTTTATAGCCAAGGTGCATTGCAGCAACGCCACCTGTAAAGCTACAAACTGTAATATCATTAAATTCTGCTTCGAAGAATAATCTTTTTAGAGTCTTTTTATCAGGGAAGTTAAATGTTGATTGCTGTAACCACTCATATTCCTCTTTAGATTTAGCAAACATTTTACCAAAAATTGGCATTACAAATTTAAAGTATAAACTGTACACTTGTTTGAAAATCGGTAAAGTAGGCTGACTCGTTTCTAAACAAACTACCATACCACCTGTTTTCAACACACGATTCATCTCTTTAAGAGCAGCTAAATAATCAGGGACATTTCTAAGTCCGAAACCAACAGTCACGTAATCAAACGTATTATCTTCAAAAGGTAAATTCATCGCATCACCATGAACAAGTTTGAGATTATTTAATGAGGCTGTTTTTTGTTTACCAACTTCAAGCATATTTTCACTAAAGTCCAAACCAATGACTTCTCCATTAGTACCGACAGCCTCACTTAATGCGATTGTCCAATCTGCAGTGCCACAACACACATCTAAAGCTTTATTCCCTTCTTGGACGTTCATAGTTTTCATTACATGTTTTCTCCATACTTTATGTTGCTCAAAGCTAATAATATTATTTAAGCGATCATATTTTTGAGAAATATTTTGAAATACTGTATGTACTTGTTCTTTTTTTGCTTGATTTTCAGCCATTGTCATTACCTCTTCTTTTTATATAGCTTTGATTTATTTCTTTTAAAAATTGATTTATTTTATCTTTACTAAAATTCTCTAGATATTCAGGATGATAATTTTGATAAGTAGAAGTTAGTTCGTTAAATAAATGTAGTTTATTTAATGATTTTCCAAAATGTGAAATTGTGATGAATGGAAAGAGTACTTCTATATTTACAATAGCATCCTTAATTTCATCGTCAGAAAGATTTGATTGATTAAGTGAAGATTTTATCTCATTCATTTTCACTATAGCTTTACTCATTGATAATTGATAAGTAGGATCATTAATTTCTGCTAGCAAAGTATAAAAATGAGCACTTAATAAATCTCCTATCAAAATAGCTTTTTTGGATAAATGATTATCACCAATAGCATCCAAGTGGCGCATTGAAGTATCAATTGTGAGGCAAGCAAGTTTAACTTTGTCTGGAATAGAATATGAATCTAATAAATTCCCTAAAGATATATTTAATTGAATAGATTCATAATTGTTGATGCCCTTAAGTATATATCTTATATGTTTGTTCAATTTGCTTATTGTCTTTTCCATGTTCACACCTCACTTTATTATCACAAACAATATTAACATTATATGTAAAAAAATAAAATCTATTGAAGTTGGTCTTTTAGAGTAAATATCAATAACATTGATGATATAGATTTAAAATTTGCCTTTAAAAATATAATATGTAATTAAAATTAAGATATTGCATCTTTGACGTTGTAATACTTTAATTTGTAGTTATGATTTTAAATGTATGTATAAGTAACGCGTAGTGTGAGTTTTAAAATCACTAGTCTTTAATAATATTTGAGTCTTGTGACTCATACATAAGAACAAGAAAAAGCCCTCGAGGGGCTTTTTTAAGTAAAATTATTTAACAGCATCTTTTAATGCTTTACCAGCTTTGAATGCTGGTACTTTACTTGCAGGAATATCAATTTCCTTTCCTGTTTGAGGATTACGACCTTTACGAGCAGCACGTTCACGTACTTCGAAGTTACCGAAACCGATTAATTGTACTTTTTCACCTTTAGCAAGTGATTTTTGGATTGATTCAAAAACAGCATCTACTGCTGAACCAGCTTCTTTTTTAGTTAAGTCAGCTTGTTCTGCAACTGCATTAATTAAATCAGTTTTATTCATTATGAATTCACCTCCTGAGGTTTTATAATGATATAATTAATATCATTATGATTTGACTTTAACACACTGATAACTGTCATCGCAACGATTTATGCAATCAAAACGTTGATTTTACGCGTTTTATGACGAAAAGTTTAACATTTTCACCTAATGAGTAAAAATACACTAATTATTCCGCTTTTTTATCCCTGTCCATCAATTCTCTGACACTGTTTTTAACAGGCACATCTTCAAATAGAACTCGATATAAAGTATTTGTAATAGGCATATCTACACTTTCTTGTTGAGCTAAATAGTAAACTGATTTTGTTGTATAAATACCTTCAACGACCATTTTCATTTCACCTAAAGCTTCATCCATTGTTTTACCTTGTCCTAATTTATATCCTAATGTGTGGTTTCTGGAATGGGTAGACGTACATGTAACAATTAAGTCTCCAATACCTCCGAGTCCTAGGAAAGTCATTGGATCTGCACCTAATTTGTCGCCTAAACGACTGATTTCAGCTAACCCACGAGTCATTAATGCGGCTTTAGCGTTATCACCGTATCCCATGCCAGCTACGATACCACTTGCTATAGCAATAATATTTTTAAGAGCCCCACCTAGTTCCACACCTACTAAGTCATTATTAGTATAAACTCTTAAATAGTCATTCATAAATAAATCTTGAATCAGTTTGCTGATTTGTTCATCTTTAGATGATGCAGCAACTGTAGTAGGTTGTTTAATGACTACCTCTTCTGCATGGCTTGGACCTGACAATATTCCAATTCCCGCATTATGTTCAGATGATATTGAATCTTCAATCATTTCAGAAACACGTTTAAATGTTTCATTTTCAATACCCTTAGCTACATGGATAAATGTTTTCTTTGAATTAATAATTTTATCAATATTAGAAGCTACTTCTCTCATTGCTTTAGTTGGCAAAGCCATCAAGTAAATATCTGAATAATGCGTTGCTTCTTTTAAATCAGAAGTCGCCCTAATTGAAGATTCTAGTTTAGCTTCTTTTAAATAATTTTTATTCATATGATGGGTGTTTAACTCTTCCACGCTATCCTCATTTTTACCCCACATGAGAACATTGTGACCATTTTGAGCTAGTACGTTTGCAAGTGCAGTACCGAAACTACCCATGCCAAAAACTGTGATTTTAGTCATTTTTTATCCCCTTTGTTTTAATTTCTTTTTCTTGGAATGATATGAACAGGTGTACCTTCGAAACCAAATGCGTTTCTTATTTGATTTTCTAAATATCTTTTATAAGAAAAATGCATTAATTCAACATCATTTACAAATACTACAAATGTTGGAGGTTCGATGGCAACTTGTGTTGTATAGAATACATTTAAACGTCGACCTTTATCTGTAGGTGTAGGATTCATAGAAATCGCATCAGTTATAACTTCGTTTAAAGTTGAACTTTGTACACGTTTTTTATGATTTTCACTTGCCTCATTAATATATGGGAATAAAGTTTTTAAACGTAAACTTTCTTTAGCTGAAACAAATGCAATTTGTGCATAATCTAAAAATTGAAATTCATTTCTAACATCCTCTGTGAATTTTTTCATAGTTTTACTATCTTTATCTACTGTATCCCATTTGTTGACGACAATTACAATTGCTTTACCCTCTTCGTGTGCATAACCAGCTACGCGCTTATCTTGTTCAATAATACCTTGTCCTGCATCGATAACAACTAGAACTACATTGGAGCGTTCTATTGCTTTTAAAGCGCGTAGAATCGAATATTTTTCAGTAGATTCGTATACTTTACCTTTTTTACGCATTCCAGCAGTATCAATTAATACATAATCTTGTCCTTCATATGAATATTCAGTATCTACAGCATCCCTCGTAGTTCCGGCGACATTAGATACAATTACTCTGTCTTCACCTAGAATTGCATTAACTAAGCTTGATTTACCAACATTTGGTCTCCCTATAATGGAAAGTCTAATTGTATCTTCGTCGTAAGGGTCTTCAATTTCATCACCGAAATGATTAACAACAGCGTCTAATAAATCACCAAGTCCTAATCCATGTGATCCTGAAATAGGATATGGGTCACCAAATCCAAGAGAATAAAAATCATAAATATCATTACACATTTCAAGGTTATCTACTTTATTAACTGCTAAAACAACAGGTTTTTTAGATTTATACAGCATTTGTGCAACCATTTCATCACTCTGTGTAAGACCTTCTCTAACATTTACCATAAAAATGATGACGTCAGCTTCATCAATTGCTATTTCAGCTTGCGCACGAATTTGAGTTTGAAAAGGTGCATCGCCAATCTCAATACCACCCGTGTCTATGATATTAAATTCATGTGTTAACCATTCACCTGATGAATAGATACGATCGCGAGTAACGCCTGGTGTATTTTCTACGATTGACACACGTTCGCCGACAACTCTATTAAAAATTGTAGATTTACCGACATTAGGTTTTCCTACAATTGCAACTATAGGTTTAGTCATAGGGTAACTTCCTCTCTTTTTTCATCTACATAATTTTATCACATGAATACGCTTATTCAAAACCTCAATATGTTTAATTACATTCTTATAAGATGTTTATTTAAATTCAATTGAAAATAAAAACTCCAATAAGTTAACAAAGAACTGTTGAATAGATCTATGACTTAATTGGAGTGAGTTTATTAACAATAAAGAATGATTATATTGAAATTATTAGAACTTAAGATCTTTAAATTTATCGCCGAAAACATCACCTAGTGTAGGATTGTCTTCATCGTTATCATCAAGATAAGATTGAGTTGTAGATGCATCACTCTCAATCACATCTTCTTTAGGTAAAATGGCTTTAATTGATAATGAAATTCTTTCGTTATCTTCATCTATACTTAAGATTTTAACGTTAACTTGTTGACCAGGTTCTAATACTTCATTAGGAGAACCAATATGTTTGTGGTCGATTTCTGATATGTGAACTAAACCTTGAACTGCAGGTGCGATTTCTACAAAGGCACCAAAATTTGCTAAACGTACAACAGTACCTTCGATTATATCATTTTCGTGGAATTTACCTTTGATATTTTCAAAAGGTGTTGGTAACGTATCTTTAATAGATAATGAAATACGTTCAGAATCTTTTTCTACTGATTTAACTTTAACTTTAACTACATCACCTACTGAAACAACTTCCTCAGGTGATTGGACATGTTCGTGTGATAATTCTGATACGTGGACGAGACCATCCACGCCTCCAATATCGATAAATGCGCCAAAGTTTGTTAAGCGAGCAACTTTACCTTCAATAATGTCGCCTTCAGATAAAGATTCTAATAATGATGCTTTTTTAACATCATTTTCTGCTTGTTCTACAGCTTTACGGCTTAAAATGACTCTATTGTTTTCAGGATCTAACTCTTCCACTTTAATGCGGATTGTTTGTCCATCAAATACAGAGAAATCTTCAATGAAATCAGTTGAAATTAGTGAAGCTGGTACGAAACCTCTTTGACCAACATCTACGACTAAACCGCCTTTAACTACTTCAGTAACTTCAGCTTCAATCACTTCATCGTTATCAAGTTTTTCTTGTAAGTATTCATATGATTTTTCAGTTTCAAGTTGTCTTTTAGATAAAATGTATGCGCCTGAGTCGTTCTCTTCATCGAACTCAATTTTAGTCACATAAGCTTCAACTTCATCCCCAACTTTAACTACTTCACTTGGGTTTTCAATATGATGCGTTGAAAGTTGACTAATCGGGATGATTCCATTAAATTTATCCCCATTAATATGCACAACAACTTGTTTATCTTCAACTTGTTGAACATCTCCAGTGACTTTGTCACCTTCTTTAATATCATTAATCACTGATTCATTGAATTCTTCAGTCATCTTGTATGCCTCCTTATACACTACATAATTATAACATCTTATAAATTCGTAGAATTGTCAAGAGATTCTACTTTCAAGCACGTCTATAAATGAGCTTTGTTTTTATAAGATTATAAATCTGTCAAAGTCAAATTCATATAGTAAAATGAAACAGTTTTAGTTACATTATAGCAAAAAAGTAACTATCAATTATATTACTATAAACGACGTTAATTAATTATTAAGAAATGTTTAATTATAATTTAGAAAAAATATAGTTTGTAACTAATCGCAGAAGTGAAACTTATTTTTCATAATAATTATATAAAGTTTTATTAGCTAGTTAAAATGATATGCTCGTAAAAAAGACTACTATTGTAAGCATAAACCGCTTATACTACAGTGTAGTCTTCATCTATATTACAGTCGTTATTTAATTTGATTAACCATATCTAAAATTTCTTGTGTTACTTCTTCAATGGATTTACCTGTCGTGTCTAAAGTAGATGCATCATTAGCTTTTCTTAATGGAGAAATGTCGCGATTCATATCGTAATGATCGCGTGCTTCAATTTCTTGTTTAAGTTGTTCTAAATTAGAATCAATGCCACGTAATTCGTTTTCCTTTTGTCTGCGTTCTGCACGTTCTTTTACTGATGCAATCATGTATACTTTTAGTTCAGCATTAGGCAAAACAACGGTCCCAATATCTCTACCATCCATCACAATCCCTTTTTTAGCAGCTAATTTTTTTTGAAGCTTAACCGCAAATGAACGAACAGGCTCTTTAGAAGCGACGTAAGACACGTTGTTTGTAACATCATTTTCTCTTAAATAATCAGTAATATCTTGCTCATCTAATAATATGCGTTGCCCCTTTTGTTCATCATAAGTGAGTTCTAATGAAGTGTTATTGATTAACTCATTAAAGTTTTCTGGTTTGCCATTTTGAAGATATTTATATGTAATGGCACGATACATGGCTCCTGTATCTACATATATCATAGATAGACGACTTGCTACTTGTTTAGCTATTGTGCTTTTCCCGGCAGCAGCAGGACCGTCTAATGCAATATTGATTGAACTCATTATTCAATATCCTTCCTTGTTATTTTATAAATATTATTTTATCATAAAAAAGTAAAAAATTAATAGGAGGAAAGTCAATGAAACAACTCCTTGTTATACATACTGGTGGAACAATGAGTATGTCTCAAGATTCCTTGAATAAAGTGATTACTAATAAAGAAAATCCAATTTCACAACATCAAGATATTATTAAGCAATATGCCTAATGTCGATGAAATAAATTTGTTAAATGTTCCGTCTCCATGTATGACGATAAAAAATGTAATAAAACTTAGAGATAAGATTAATCAACGCGCTCACACACATAGATACGATGGATATGTGATTACGCATGGAACAGATACTTTAGAAGAGACTGTATTTTTATTAGATTTATTACTAGATATTAATGAACCTGTTGTTATCACAGGTGCGATGAGGTCATCAAATGAAATTGGGTCTGATGGCTTATATAACTTTATCTCTGCTATTAGAGTTGCTTCATCTAAAGATGCATCTCAAAAAGGAGTGATGGTGGTTTTCAATGATGAAATTCACACTGGTCGTACACACGTCGAATATTAATACGTTCCAAAGTCCCAATCATGGATCTCTTGGCGTACTAACTAATGAGAGAGTTCAATTTCATCATCATCCCTATCGTCAAATCGCTTTTCGAGATATAGATGAACAGTTACGTGTTCCACTAATTAAAGCTTATATGGGTATGGAAAGTGATCTTTTTGAATTTTACGCACAACAAAATATAGATGGATTAGTTGTTGAGGCTTTAGGCCAAGGGAACTTGCCTATGACTTGTTTAAGTGGACTCAAGCAATGTCTTGATAAAGGAATCCCTATTGTATTAGTTTCAAGATCCTTTAATGGAATTGTTAGCCCGGTTTATGCATATGAAGGTGGAGGCGCAGCTTTATTTGATGACGGAGTTATCTTCTCAAATGGTTTAAATGGACCAAAAGCAAGACTGAAATTACTTGTAGGCCTAAGTCAACATATGACACACCAGCAATTAAAAGAGTACTTTGAGTAATAAAAAAAGTGTAGCTTACTTAGGCTAATAAGATTGGTTGATAAGGCTTAGAACAAAAACGAAATTTTATTCGAATAATGTTGTTTAAGAGCCTGTTTCTCTAATACAGTATTAGGGACAGTATTAAAATCTCATTAAAAATCGGTTTTAAGCAAGCTACTCTTTTATTTACATTAAATATTAAGATTCAAGTGGTGTTTGTTTTTTTCTAAGAATACTTTGAGTAATAATACCCCCATGGTATTTACCATTTTCAATGAAAATGGTATTAGCATCATTTCCCGCCGCAATAACTCCGGCAATGTAACAATTTTCTATATTTGTTTCGTAAGTTTCTCTATTATATACAGGTGCAGTTCCATATTCATTAGTATTAATTTCAATACCCATAGAATTTAAGAAATCATAATCAGGATGATAACCAATCATTGCAAATACGTAATCATTAGCAATCTTAATGGTACGACCGTTCTTTTCATAAGTTACGGTATCCTCAGTAATTTGGGTCACATTAGCATTGAACTCCATAATTATTTTTTCATGATTTACTAATGATTCGAAATTGGGTAATATCCATGGTTTTATTGCTTTAGGATATCTTTCTCCACGGTATAAAACAGTAACATTAGCACCAACTTTTTCTAATTCTAAAGCAGCATCTACTGCAGAGTTTTTACCTCCAATGATAACCACATTTTGATTGAAATATGGATGTGCTTCTTTAAAGTAATGGAATACTTTTGGTAATTCAGCACCATCAACTTCGAGTGTATTATGTTGACCATAATAACCTGTAGCAACTGTTAGATATTTACATTCATAAACATTTTTAGTGGTAGTAATAGTAAATTTATTATCTATTTTTTTCACTGTCAAAACTTCTTCGAATGGATGGATGTTAAGTTGATGATGTTTGACCACTTCTCTATAGTAAACGAGTGCTTGATTTCTTTTTGGTTTACTTTCTTCAACTATAAACGGAATATCTCCAATACTTAATTTATCACTTGAAGAAAAGAATGTTTGGTGTGTCGGATAATTATAGATAGATTCAACTACATTTCCCTTTTCTATAACTAGTGTTTCTATGCCTTTCTTTTTTTGTTCAATAGCTGCACTTAAACCGCATGGACCACCACCAATAATTATGCTTTCTATTCTTTGCATGATTTACCCTCCTTTAATCACCAAATTATTATATCAGTTATTACGTCTTTTAGCTAAGTGAAAAGTATTTAATGGTTATATGAGATTTATTGTTATACAAAAATGCCTCAGGACGGATATATAGTCATCCATCTGAGGCATTTAATAAAATCAGTCTTAATTAAACTTATTGTTGTGGAATTACTAATGTTTGTCCATCATGAATATTATTACTACTTAATCCATTTGCTTGTTTGATTTTGTCTACATTAGCTTGAGTTCCTGCTCCATAGTATTGGATGGCGATGCGATATAAGTTTTCTTGACCATTGACTATATGTGATTGTTGTCCTTGATTTCTTTGTTGACCATTTGTATTTTGGTTAGCATTACCATTGTTTTGTTGGTTATATTGACCTTGGTTATTTGTTGTGTTGTTTTGGTTAGCGTTAGTTGTAGAGTCGCCACCATTTGTATCATTACTTGTTGTTCCACTATTAGTGTTATTAGCATTAGAGTCTTTTGATTCGTTTTTATCAGAAGAAGATTGTTTATCTTTATTTTTATCGCTAGTAGATTTATCTTTTTCATTATTCTTTTTATCTGAGTCTTTTTTACTTTGATCAGATACTTTGTTTTCATCGTTCTGGCTATTATGATGATTATTAAGCACCATACCACCAAAAATTGCAATTGCTCCGAGAATAAGAATTGCTGCAATGAGAGGTAGCAAAATCTTCATTAATCCGTCTTTTTTCTTATCGTTATTATCATTGCTTCTATGATTATAGTCATGTTCATCACGATTTAAATTTCTATGATTGTGTTGATTAGAATTTTTATGTTTATTGTGCTCATGTTTAGCTACACCAGCAGCGCTCGCCGCACCTGCAACACCTGTACCTACAGCTGTAGCTTTTTTACTTTTATCTGATTTTTTATCATGATTATGATGGTCTTCTTTTCGTTGATGCGCATCTTGCTGATTGTCCTTTTTATCGTGATGATGTTTAGCTATACCAGCCGCACCTGCCACTTTCTTACCTTTGTTAGATTTGGAATTGTTGTCTCGTAAATCATGAGATTCTGATGGTTGTTGTGAATCTTTGATAATTTCATCTTGATGTAAACATTTTTGACTGCCATTGTTTTTATTACTATCATCATATTGTATGTTATCAGTTTTAGGTCCCGGTCTACGTTGCCCTTGATTAGCTTCAGTTGAGTGTTGAGAGCCAGCACTAGCAGCTCCGCCTGCAATCGTAGCATCTTCACCAGTTGACATTCTATCATCCTGTGAATGACTTTGGTGATGTTTATGATTATCATGATTTAAATCATGATAATTATTATTATGTAGTTGAGATTCGTCATAACGGTCATCTAAAGAACCTTCATGTTCTCTTGATTTATCATCGCGTTGTGCTTGATTATCTTCGTGATGCTTGTTTTGGTTTGTAGCGGTGTCTCTTCGTCTTTTACGACGTTGTGCATTTCTAGGTGGGAAATGTTGGTTAGATTTATCCTCTACATCATTATTATTTTCATTTGTTTCTTGTTCTTCATTTAAGTGTTTATTATGCTCTTCTGGATCGATTGATTGACGATTCTTTTCAAAATCATCTTTAAAATTATTGTTAGACACAAGCATCATCCTTTCTATTTTTTAAATTTTTAATAACTTAATATTTTATATACCCTCGAAATGTGTAAATATGTATTAATTTTAAAATTATTTAGCACTTTTAAGTTGGGTTTACATATTGATTATAGCTTGTTAAAAATCTTTAAGTAAAGCGATAGCTAGACTTCAAATAAATTTTGAAGC
Source organism: Staphylococcus saccharolyticus (assembly GCF_900458815.1). Lineage (NCBI taxonomy): Bacteria > Bacillati > Bacillota > Bacilli > Caryophanales > Staphylococcaceae > Staphylococcus > Staphylococcus saccharolyticus. The sequence continues at coordinate 1,289,199 of NZ_UHDZ01000001.1, read as the reverse complement.
TTTTCTTTATAAGTAAGTTGACGTTTCACCTTTTTATGATTAAATATTTTGATTTGTTCAAGTTGTGTATCTTTATCACAACATTGTTTTGGTTTAATTGGATATTCACCAAAAAACTCAAGTAAATACTGACGCCGGCATTGATCTAAACTAGTATAACCTATCATTCTAGTGTAGCCCATTCGTTTACGATGATAAGACTTTTTAAAAATATCTCTTAATTTTGCAATGTTAAATCTGGAATATAGGGTTTGCAAAATATCTTTCTTATCAGGTGGTAAAAAGTTTCCGAGTTCAAACATGGAAATATCTTCGTCTGTAATCATATCGGTAAATAACAATGTTTCCAAAATAAACCTATCATCTGGTTGATACAAACTAATTGCTTGACTTTGAATGCTATCACGACCAGCGCGACCAATTTCTTGCAAATAGTTTGATGGGCTTGAAGATAAATGAAAATGAATGACTGTACATATATCTTTTTTATTAATGCCCATTCCAAAGGCACTTGTAGCAACAATGACCGGTATATCATTATTCAAAAATTGTTGTTGTACTGTCTGTCGTTCTTGATAACTTAAATCGCTATGATAAATTCCTGTTAAAAATCCCGCTTCGTATATGAGCCTTGCTAATTCTAAGCATCTCTTTTTTGATGATACATATATAATTGTAGGACCAGAGTATGTGAGAAAAGGAATGAGCCAATCAATTTTTTCATTATCATCACTAAAATTCATATGCTGTAAGTTGATATTGTCTCTATTCATACTTTTCTTTATTACATTAAGCTTTACATTTAGAATATCGGATAAATCTTCTTCTAAATGCGGTGGTGCGGTGGCAGTTAAAGCGAGAGCCGTTGCGTTTCTATAATGGTCAATCACTTTACCTACTAGAGCATAATGTGGTCTAAAATCATACCCCCACTCTGATAAACAATGTGCTTCGTCCAATACGATTAAACCGAAATCGATGTTTGAGATTAACTTGAAATTTTGAGATTGTAATAAATATTCAGGACTTAAATAAATAAAACGACTGTGGGGAATGCGTTTGATATTATTATTTTTTTCAACTTCATCCATTCCTGAATGTACATAAGTTACATGATTTTCACCATTTAATTTCATTTGCATCACTTGATCATCCATCAATGAAATTAACGGTGAAATCACTAAAGTCGGTTTTTCTAAAATGTATGTTGGAAGTTGATAACATAAACTTTTACCACTGCCTGTGGGTAAAATACCTAATGTATGATGACCATCAATAACGCTTTGAATAATTTCCTCTTGTCCATCTTTAAAAGTATCAAACCCAAACCACTGTTTTAGCTTATCATTGAGCATTTAACTCACCTCGTTCTATTCCGACAATTGCTAACTTGATTTGAAAATAAGACAAGTTCTCAAAATTATCTTTATAGACTCTTAATCGTTCACCCTTATGATTAAGATAATAATTTTTAAATAGTTGCAGCCAAGATTCCTCTATATAGGAATAATAATGATTTGAATATCCTTTTATAAAAATTTCTAGTATGTGGTCTTCAATAGTATTTAATTTAACGTTTTGAAGATTTGAAATATCTTTCATATTGATACCTGAAGATAACTTTTGGTAACTTATGTATGTTTGATTGAGTAAAGGCGGTAAGATAATCGTTTGTGATAAAATTGGATATTTAGATTTATCCTCTATTTCATTTACGACATCTATGAGTTGATTCATCTCTAATTCATAAAGTTCAGACTGTTTAATTCCTTCTATCAAACTAATTTGTTGGCGTGTATACATAGGCTCTTCGTAACCCTGTAAATAATAGTGAAGATAACTATGTTCGCTATTTGTATCTAAAGCATCAAACAGCTTATAAACTTCTTCAATTAGCGCACCTTCTAAATTTGTTTTTTTAACTGAAGCATAGAGATGCTTAACTTTTTTTTGAATGAAAGTGTTTTGTACGACTGGAATAAATTTAAATGTACCTTTACGTATGTTTGATAAAGTTTGAATGAGCAATTGAATGCAACTGAAAGTTTGAGCAAAACTATCATATGTATAACGTGGATGAGTTTTTATTGGAAATTGATTGTTAAAATCATCCTTTTGGAGTATAAATTGCTCAAAAGTTGCATACTTTAAGTTGGGCAAACTATGATATAATGACAAAAGTTGCTGGCTTGAAGCATCGAAAAACGTTTGATGTGATTTCTTGCCTATTAAAATATTATAAATGCTTTTATTTGTTTTATAGTTAAATGCATGATTGATGGCATATGATAATATATGATACAAATTAAACCCTCACTCTATGAAACGAATATATTGAAATGTAAATTGTCGATAATTACAATTGTATTTGCAATACTAGTGTAGCATTTTTATTAAAGGAGGCGAATGAAAATGGCTAAATATACAATCGTTGATATGGATACTTGTATAGCATGCGGTGCGTGTGGTGCAGCTGCTCCAGATATTTACGATTACGACGATGAAGGTATTGCATACGTAATCCTTGATGATAACCAAGGGACTGCTGAAGTGCCTGAAGAGTTATATGAAGATATGGAAGATGCACTAGAAGGTTGTCCAACTGATTCGATTAAAATTGAAGAAGAACCATTTGATGGTGACGCTCTTAAATTTGAATAATGTATAGAATTGAGACAATGCCTAGTCTCAATTCTTTTTAATGATAAATGTATTTAAATATGTAATATAGCATTATACATTTAGTGAAACAAACACTCCCAATACTCTTGGTTGATGAACTTTGGGATTGAGAGTGTTTATTTATTTTAATATACTTTTTAATCTACGATATAAAAGTACGAAAATAATTGAGATGACAATACCTTTGATGATATTGAACGGAATTACACCTGAAACAATGACTATTTTTATATTTTTAAGTACATCTCCTAAATTAAAAATCATGCCATATAAAGGTAATAAAACGAAATAATTTAAGATACTTAGTACAATGGTCATTACAATTGTTCCAATAATTAATCCATAAATCATTGCTTGCGTGGATTTTTTGTTTTTATAAACAAAATATGCAGATAATAAGAAACTCATACCTGCTAAGAAATTTGCTACGGGTCCTACAGGATCACTCATGTTAAATAAGAAATTCAAAATATTTTTAATGAGAGTAACAATGACACCTGCTATAGGTCCTAAGATAAAAGTAGCAAGTAAAGTTGGAACATCACTAAAGTCAAGTGTTAAATACGGTGGCAAAAATGGTAGTGGAAATTTGATAAAAGTCAACACGAACGCGACCGCACTTAACATACTAGTAGTCATAAGGCGTTTATTTTGTTGCATATATTCAATTTTCTCCTTTCATTCATCTTGTTCAGAAAAGGAGGAAATTTGCACAACAAAAGACCTCCATCTTCTCCCATCCAGACTATACTGTCGGCTTCAGACTCTCACTGAATCAAGAAATACGTATGAAATTTACATTCGTATATCGTCGCAGGCTTTAATTACTGCCGGTTGGGAATTGCACCCTACCTCGAAGATGAATTTGTAATGATTTTATTTAAAATTTATTTTACACGATTAACGTAGTAAACTCAATTACTCTGCTTAATATTACTAAAAAACAGGATGAATACGTTATGATGAATTCATCCTGTTTTTTATTGATATTTTATTAATTTTCTAACTTAGGTTTAGGTAATTTAATTATGAATGTAGTTCCTCTACCTAATTCACTTTCCACTTCTATTGAACCGCCATGTTCTTCGATAATCATCTTACAGATGAAGAGACCTAAACCAGTTCCTTGTTTACCGCGCTTACGTGCAGCATCAACTTTATAAAAACGGTCAAATACTTGTTGTAGGTGTTCAGGAGCAATACCAGTACCAGTATCACTAATATAAAGTATGTTGTATTCTGAATCAGTTTCTGTAGTAACAGATATAGTATCTCCTGATTGAGTATACCTGGAGGCATTATCAATTAAATTAGTTAATACCTGATCCATTCTATCTATATCATATTCCCATAGTTGCTCTTCATTTCCAGGATCGAAATTCATGGCTAAGCCGAGATCCTCTCCTTGCATTCGGTACTTAGATTTCATTTTATCAAGTAATGGATGTATAGGTAAAATTTCCTTTTCAACAGATAAACCTTCAGCATCCATTCGGGCAACATTTAACAATTCATTAACCAGGCGATTTAGACGTTTGGATTCATCTAGTACGATAGCTAATGAATCACGAATTTCATCTGGTTCAGTGACAATACCGTCTACAATAGACTCAGTATAACCTTGTAATAATGAAATGGGTGTGCGCAGATCATGAGATACATTCGCTATAAAGTCTTTTTTCATTTGATCTAAATTGTGTTCATTTGTCATATCACGGATAATCATTACGATACCGCTTCTTCCGTTAGGCTGAATACGGCCGATATAACTAGAAATAAATACATAATATCTTGTATTTATTTCTAGTTCTAAAAATTCGGTTTCCTTAGACTTAAATGTAGCTTCAATTTGTTGCTCGATGGATTCTTTTGAAAAATCATCAATATGTTGAATAATATCATCAGCCATTTTATTAGATAAAATAATTTCTTTTTGGTTGTTGATACCTAAGACACCTTCTACCATAGAATTTAACAATGTATCTCTGATATTTTTTGAGGAAGAAAGTGCCTCAATATGTTCTTGAATTTCGTAGTTCATATTATTGAAAGCACGCGATAAGTCGCCTATTTCATCATTAGTTGTAACGGATGAAATTTGGCTATAATCACCTTCAGAGACTTTTTGAGCTTGAGTCTTTAATTGTCTCAAAGGTTTAGTGATTTTGTTGGATAAAAAGAACGCGAAAATCGTACTTGCCGTAATAAAAATTATAGCTGTAATTAGTATGATAATAGTAATGACATTATTAGTATCTTCGATAGATTTTAAATCTTTAAAGATAAAAACACTACTATATTTACTATGAGAATCTTTTTGAGCTTTCATTGGATAACCCAAAAGTATATAAGATTGGGAATTATTATTAGTTTTAATAGTGACGTTTTGAGTTTCATATTCACCTTTGTCAAATATCTTTTTAAATTTACTGCTTTTTTTAATTTCATTAAACATTTGAATTTTAGTATTTTTATATGATGAATCTGGTTTGTCGTCCATATCGCTCATAATAATAAGTCCGCCTTGATTGTCAATAAGTGTTTGGCTATTTTGAATAGCAAGGGATTTGTTTTTAGATTCCTCTACAAGTGAACTAATTCTTTTGGCATCTTCTTTAATGGAATTTTCCGTTTCTTTCGTAAAATAATATTGAATAAATGTAATTAAAGATACACTTAATAAAATTAAAACTGTCGCCACTATTAAAATAATAGTTAACCACAGTTTTATAACGACACTATTTAGTCGGTTCATCGCTAGCTTTAACCTCAAATTTGTAGCCCACGCCCCAAACAGTTTGTATCATTTGAGCAGCGTCGTTTGATACTCGATTAAGTTTTTCTCTTAACCGTTTTACGTGCGTATCAACAGTACGCAAGTCACCATAAAATTCATAGTGCCAAACTTCTTTAAGTAATTGTTCACGATCAAACACTTTATTAGGTGTTTTAGCTAAATAAATAAGTAATTCATATTCTTTAGGCGTTAAATTAACTTGCTCGTTATCAGCGAGTACTCTATGTGCATCATTGTCTATAACTAAATGATTAAATTCAATGATATCACGTGCATGTGGTTCACTTTGTTCTGAGTTTGCACTTTGAGTACGTCTTAATAAAGCTTTAACTCTTAATACGACTTCTCTAGGTGAAAATGGTTTAACTATATAATCGTCAGCTCCAGATTCAAATCCTTCAACGCGATTTGTCTCTTCACCTTTAGCCGTTAACATAATGATTGGTGTATCTTTATGTTCTCTGAGTTTAGAAGCTACTTCGATGCCGTCCATCTCAGGAAGCATTAAATCTAAAAGAATGCACGCATAGTTATTTTCCATAGCAAGTTCATAAGCTTCCTTGCCATCGCTTGCTTCATGAATTTCAAAAGATTCTCTCTCTAGATATAATTTAAGTAATCTTCTGATTCTATCTTCATCATCAACGATTAAAATTTCGTTAGCCATATTTTCTAATACCTCCTACACATGCTGTTAAAATCCATTTGTTATTATAGCATAGGTTAAACAAATTGAGTGTTATTTAAATAAAACCTTGTGAAAAAATTATCAATATAAATGGTAAAAACATATTTTTAGTGTTTATTTACCATTTTCTGCCATATGCCTCAACGTTTTTACTTCATGAGGTGTTAGCACTCGGCCTTCACCTGCATTTAGACCTTTTAAATCCAATGGGCCAAATTGTATACGTGTTAATTTATTGACTTGATGCCCGAAATACTCAAACATTCGTCGAACCTGTCTATTTCTTCCTTCACTAATAGTAATTTCAACTAATGTTGTATTTTTCTCTTTATCTTGCTTTTTAATCTTTACTTGTGCTGGTTGTGTAAATCCATCTTCTAGTTCAATACCCTTTTCTAATTCTTTAACTTCTTCTCTCATTAAATAACCTTTTAATTTTGCCACATATTTCTTTTTAATATGATAACGTGGATGGGTCATTAAGTTAGTAAATGCTCCATCATTAGTTAAGAGTAAAACACCTGAAGTATCATAATCAAGCCGACCTACAGGATAAATTCGTGCCTCAATATCTTCAAAATAGTCTGTCACAACTTTACGTCCACGATCATCTGAGACGCTAGTAATGACTTGAGTAGGTTTGTAAAATAAAATATATATTTTATCTTCTTGTTCTATTTTGATGCCTTCAACCTCGACGTTATCTGATGGATTCACTTTAGTACCAAGTTCTATTACAATTTTACCATTAACTTTAACTTTACCTTCAGAAATCAGCGCTTCAGCTTTACGACGTGACGTGTAGCCACTATTAGCTATTCTCTTTTGTAATCTTTCTTGTTCTTTACTCATTTGAATCTCCCTTTTGATTAACTAAAAGACTAAAGAATTCATCCATTTCTGCATCATCTTCTTCAGTCGTTGGTAATTCATCTAAATTAGTAATTCCAAATACATTTAAAAATAAATCAGTAGTTAAAAGATGATGACTTCTAGAATAATCAACATCTTTAGCTTCTACTAAGCCTCTTGCAATCAATGTTTTAACAGCTCCGTCTGAATTAATACCACGAATCATTTCGATATCACCACGAGTTAATGGTTGATTATAAGCAATAATTGAGAGAGTTTCCATTGCTGCTTGGGATAACTTCATTTTTGATTTTTGTTGAATTAATTGTTCTATGTATGATGAAGCTTCCTTTTTAGTAGTTAAAACAATCGTCGTACCAAATTTTTGAATAACTAATCCACGAGATTCATAAGAATCAATTAAACAATCAAGTTGTTTTACATTAATATCGAGAATATTAATGATTTGCTGTTGATCTAAACCTTCATCACCAGAAGTATAAAGTAGTGCTTCTAATATTTCGAGATTATCCAATGTTGTAATTCACTCCTCTAATGATATCAATGTCATCGAATTGGTTTCGTTGACTAATGTTAACAATGCCTACTTTAGACATTTCTAAAATTGCTAAAAAGTGTGTCACTACTTGTTCAACTGGTTCATGAAAAGTGAATAAACTAAAGAAATTAAACGACTCATTGTCTTTTAAACGCTCATTGACTTGTTCTGTAGCTTGTCGAATCGTAAATGTTTCTTTTTTAATCTCTACAGATTTAGATGTATTGAGTTCAACTCTATTTTTTACTCTTTGATATGCAACGATGAGGTCCGTAAGTTCAATCGTTTGATTTGGATCCCAAGATTCATCAGTTTCAAGATGAGATAAATCGGTTGGGTGTTTTGTGAAATAATGATCGCGTTCTTCTTTCATATTTTTCAAAATTTTAGTATATTCTTTATAGTTTTGATACTCAATTAATCGACCCACTAAATCTTCTCGAGGATCATCCTCAATATCATCTTCTACACTCGTTTGAGGTAGTAACAATTTACTTTTTATCATTAATAATTCTGATGCCATGACTAAATACTCACTTGCAATGTTAATTTCAAGTTGATTCATCGCATGAACATATTGCATGTATTGTTCAGTTAAAGCTTTCATTGGGATATCATAAATATCAATCTCAAATTTTTGGATTAGATGCAGTAACAAGTCTAATGGACCGTTAAATGCATCAAGTTTTACTTCATACATCTTATCTACCTCAATATCATGTTGCATCTCAAGTGCATATTTCACAAAAGTATTATAGCATGAATGCATATAACTTTTAAAATATGGGTGAAATGGAATGGAAGATTTTTTAATAACTTTTTATTATCAATTTCATAAACAGCAACATTATTTTTTATGTCACGACATTTTAGAAGAAGCTTGGAAAGGTCAGCCTACTTTTCCAAAAGGGATGCTATAGTTAGCTTAATTTTATTTACAACAGCGAATTATCATTACCGGCGAGGAATACAAAAGGTGCATTAAAGTCACTTAAAAAGGCTTTAGAAATTATTCATCATGCAAAAGAAAGTCAACGATTGCATCTCAATATTGATGTTTATCGGCAATTAATAAAAAGTGAAATTGCGGCAATTAAAGAAAATCGTACTTTTATACCTGTGAAATTACCTGTAGATAAAATGTTTAATGATCAAATTAAACATGTATATTCAGATTATCGGTTTACGCCTTTTATTGTCTCCAAACCTTATATTGTTCATCACCATCTGAAAAGAGATCGTACATCGGTAATTCATGAAAGAGAAAGAGCGAAGTCTTTAAGACGAAATCAACTGAAGACGTCCAATAATACATTAAAAGACCAATGAGTATATGACTTCATGTTGAAAAATATACGCAAAGGTCTTTTTAATCGTAATTAAATTTTATGTTCTAGGATGAAATTGATTATACATTTTCCTAATTTGAGATTTAGATACATGTGTATATAATTGTGTTGTAGAAATATCGGAATGTCCTAACATTTCTTGTACTGCCCGTAAATCTGCACCATTTTCTAAAAGATGTGTTGCAAACGAGTGTCTTAATGTATGAGGAGTTAAAGTTTTATTAATATTTGCTTTGATACCATATTGTTTAATCATTTTCCAAATACTCTGACGAGACAGTGGCTTGCCGTGCAAATTAAGAAATAACACTTTTGTCGCAGTCTGTTTTAGTAATTGTGGTCTTACATTTTCAATATAGATGGATAAATATTCTATAACAGTATCTCCAAGCGGTACGATTCTTTCTTTACTCCCTTTACCAAATACTTTCACGAATCCCATCATTATATTAACATCTTCTACTTCCAAATGGATGATTTCTGATACACGCATACCTGTTGCGTAAAGAAGTTCTAACATCGTACGATCTCGATAGCCATTGTTTTTGTTCAAGTCAGGTGTTTCTAATAATTGAATTACTTCTTCTACTTCTAGAACATCAGGTAATTTCTTTTCGTATTTAGGCGTTTCAATGAGAACTGTTGGATCTTTTGCAGCATACTTTTCTCTCAAAGCAAATTGGTGAAAACTTCGAATTGTTGAAATAAATCGTGCAAGAGATTTAAAAGATTGTCCCATATCAATGAGGTGTCCTAAACATTCTTGAATTAATTGTCTATCTACAAAATCGATATGTGATATTTTTCTCTCTTCTAAATATTCTTTATATTTTTTTAAGTCTCTTCGGTAAGCACCAATAGTATTACTACTCAACCCTTTTTCTATTTGAATAAAGTTTAAATATTCTTCTATAATCGTATCCATGTAAGCACCTCTATTGAAGCGGTGGCTTCTTTTATACTTGTTTATTATGCTTTTATACTTAAGATATTAGCCTTTCTTTTTAGTTTGGCATTCTGAACATACACCGTGAAAAGTTAAACGATGATCTAATATTTTAAAATTAAATTCATTCTCAACACGGTTTTCAACTTCTGGTAAAAGGTCTTCTTCTATTTCTTCAACTTTACCACATTCCATACATACAAGGTGATGATGAAAATGTTTAGCTCCTTCTTTTCTTAAGTCGAATCGAGCCACACCATCTCCAAAATTAATTTTATCGAGCACTTTAATTTCTGCTAATAATTCTAATGTTCTATATACTGTAGCTAAGCCAATTTCTGGTGCTCTATCTTTTACTTTTAGGTAAACATCCTCTGCACTAAGATGATCCTTCTCATTTTCAATTAAGACTCTAACTGTTGCCTCTCGTTGTGGAGTTAACTTATATGATGATTGTTGTAATTGTTGCTTCACGCGATTTAAACGTTCTTCCACGGAAGCCTCACTCCTCTACTAAGAATTATAATCATTTTAATTTAATATATGATACATTAAATAAAGTATCAGTATTCTCAATAAAAAGCAAGGAGAATTGACACTTATTTAAAATGATTATAATTTAATAATAGGTGTTGTAAAGCAAGTATTGTTTTTGCATCTGCAATTTCTTTATTATCAAGTATTGATTTAACGTCTTTAATTGGTAATTTATGTAGTTCGACAAACTCGTCTTCATCTAAATTCATTTCTCCTTCAGTCAACTGATTTGCAAAGTAGATAGTTAACTTTTCGCTTGAAAATCCTGGAGATCCATACATGTCAGTGATTAACTCTAAGTCTGAAGCGATATATCCTGTTTCTTCTTGTAATTCACGTTTAGCAGCCTTTATCCGGTCTTCACCACTTTCAAGTTTTCCTGCTGGAATTTCAAGCAAAGGTTTTTCAATAGGTTTTCTAAATTGTTTCACTAAAAGAACTTCATTTTCAGGTGTAACTGCACAAACAGCCACTGCGCCATTATGGTAAATAAGTTCACGTTTAGATGTACTTCCATTGGGTAATTCAACATCGTGTACTTCTAAACCAATAATTTTGCCATTATAAATAACTGTTCTATCAATTGTTTTTTCAAATAATCTCATAGTATAAACACGTTCCTTTGATTTATATTCATAAATTGATAAACTAAATTCGTCAGTTAAAGTGTATCGAAAGGAGACAAGACATGCAAAAAAATTTTTTAAAAAGTGGTATCGAAATTTCTGAACTTGGTTTAGGTTGTATGAGTTTAGGTACGGACTTTAATAAAGCACAGCCTATCATTGAAAGTGCGATTGAGAATGGTATTACATACTTTGATACAGCAGATATTTATGATCAGGGTATTAATGAAGAAATTATAGGAAAGGCTTTAAAAAAATATCAATATCGTGATGATATCGTAATCGGTACGAAAGTTGGTAATCGACTAACTGACGTTGGAAACATTACATGGGATCCTTCTAAGAAACATATTAAAGAGGGAATTAAAGGATCGTTAAAACGTTTAGCATTAGACTATATTGATTTATATCAACTACACGGTGGTACAATTGACGATCCTCTGGATGAAACGATTAGTGCATTTGATGATTTGAAACAAGAAGGTCTTATTCGTGCATATGGTATCTCTTCGATACGCCCTAACGTCATAGATTATTATTTAAAACACAGTCAAATTGAAACACTAATGTCGCAATTTAATAGATAATAGACCTGAGTGTTTGTTAGATCGAGTGCATGATCAACAAGTGAAGGTCTTGGCTCGGGGTCCTATATTTAAGGGGTTATTAACTTCAAATAGTGTTGATATTCTTGACCAAAAATTTAAAGATGGGATTCTAGATTATACACATGATGAATTAGGTAGTACGGTAGCATCGATTAAAGAATTAGAAAGCAATTTAACTGCCCTCACTTTTAAATACCTTACTTCTCACGACGCAATGGGCTCAATTATAGCGGGTGCAAGCAGTGTTGAACAATTAGAAGAAAATGTACGAAATTATTATACAGATATTAGCTTAGATCAGATTAAATCAGCACGAGATAGAGTGAAAAATTTAGAATATAATCAACACTTAAAATAATTATATATTATGAATTTAGTGTTATATCCCCATTAAATGAGTAAATAAATCTTATTTAATGGGGATTCGTATATTCATTAAAAGTCAATTTTAACCTTGCTATAAGCTATAAATAAGAAGAAACAGAAATTATGAGTTTAGGTAATAAAAACAATGAGTCTTAAATTATTTAGAATCACTAATGATTTATTTCTAAATAGCCTCGGTAACAACCTTTCTAATGTTCTTGGGACAAGTTGATAAAATTTAAGCATATGATACATCCATTGTGGTTGATTAATTTCAATTTTATGTTTAAGTATACCTTCAACAATTTGTTGAGCCAATTGTTCTGGTTGAATCATAAGGTGTTTATATTTATTAAAATACGTTAAAGTTGGTTCTGCCTTTTTATGAAATGGTCTACTAATAGGGCCTGGATGTATAGTAAGACATTGAAAGATGGTTCTTCAAGTCTTAAAGTATTTAAAACTGCGGTAAATGCAGCTTTAGATGCACCGTAATGTGCTGCATTTGCTTGGGTAACAAACGCTGCCTGACTGGAAATTCCGACCACATGTGCACGTTTAACAAACTGCGGTTTCAAAACCTTATACAGTAAGTTAAAACTCAAAAGGTTAACATTATAGGTTTCTATCACTTCATCACTTGTATGGTTATCTAAAGATTTAAAATAGCCACCGCCTGAACTATAAATAAAACCATCGATAGGTTTTTTTATCATGGGTGCGATTTGATTGATATCTTCTCTAACTTGTAAATCGCAATAAAGAACATTTATCTGATTTAGGTTTGAATAAGTGAAATGAAGTTGTTTAAATTTTTCGACATTTCTAACGAGCAATGTGACTCGAGCATCTTTTTTTAGTAACTGATTAACAATAGCTAAGCCTAATCCACTTGTGCCACCTATAACAACAAAATGTTTACCAATCATAGTGAACTCCTTTTTCTTTAAAAATAAGCGTAAAATTTTAATGCGAGTGTGTAATATTACTTATTTATGATATGTGTTATAACACATAACTATAACTTTAAGCGAATATAATTGAATAATCAAAAATGAGGGTGATGTCGTTAATATGAAACTTGTATTCTATGGTGCTGGAAATATGGCACAAGCAATTTTTACTGGAATTATTAATTCGAATAATCTAAATCCTAATGATATCTATTTAACAAATAAATCTAACGAGTAGGCTTTAAAAAACTTTGCTGATGCGTTAGGTGTAAATTATAGCTATGATGATGAAGCTTTGTTAAAAAATGCAGATTATGTATTTTTAGGTACGAAGCCACATGATTTTGAAGATTTAGCAGACCGCATTAGAGACTATATTACTAAAGATAATCGTTTTATTTCTATCGTGGCAGGACTTTCTATAGATTATATACGTCAACAGTTAAATACTAATACTCCATTAGCTCGTATCATGCCAAATACAAATGCGCAAGTTGGTCATTCAGTTACAAGAATTAGCTATTCTAATAATTTTGGACCTAAATCAAAAGATGAAGTGAATGAATTAATTCACGCATTTGGTTCTGTTATTGAAGTATCAGAAGACCATTTACATCAAGTAACAGCAATTACAGGAAGCGGTCCAGCATTTTTATATCATGTTTTCGAATAATATGTAAAAGCAGGTACAGAATTAGGTTTGGAACAAGATCAAGTTGAAGAATCGATACGTAATTTAATTATAGGAACTAGTAAAATGATTGAACGGTCAGATTTAAGTATGGCGCAATTAAGGAAGAATATTACATCTAAAGGCGGAACAACTCAGGCAGGATTAGATGCATTATCACAATATGATATTGTATCTATGTTTGAAGATTGTTTAAGTGCAGCTGTCAATCGTAGTGTTGAGTTATCAAATAGAGACAATGAATAAATTAAAAAACGCTTTTCTCTCTCATATTATAAGGGAGAAAAGCGTTTATTTAAATCTTATAAGTATCAAAGTCTTTAACAAAGTAAAACTGAGGTATACCAGACTTTGACTTTAAATCATTATAAATGAGTTCAACATCTTCCATGTTATATCTATTACTAATATGTGTAATAAGACTCTTGCTTACATTTGCACGTTCGATTAATTTAAAGACATCATCAATGTGACTATGGTGATAATTATTTGCAAGTGTCTTTTCACCTTCTATATAAGTTGCCTCATGAATCATAATATCGGCATCTTTGGCTATGACATTTTCATTTTCACATGGTTTGGTATCTCCAAATATACTAATAATAGGTCCAGGTTTAGCCTTACCTTTAAAATCATCAGACTTATAAATAAAACCATTTTGCTCAAATGTATCTTGTAGCTTTACTTCTTGATATTTGGGTCCAGGTTCCAAACCGATATTTTTTAAAGCATCAGCATTTATTGTACCAGGTGTGGTTGGTGCTTCAATTCGATAACCATATGATGTAATACCGTGATTAAGTAATTCAGCTTGTACTGTAAAGCCTTTATGATGATAAGTTAATTGCTGGTTAATTTCAATATATGTAATTGGATAATTAAGATGTGATTCAGATAATTTTAAGGATGTTTCGATAAAATTTTGAATACCTTTAGGTCCGATTAAAGTGAGTGGTTTGTTTTCTCCACCCTGAAAAGAACGACTTGTCAACAATCCAGGAAGACCAAAAATATGATCACCATGCATATGGGTAATAAATATGTGATCAATTTTTCCTAACTTAATAGAGTGACGTAAAATTTGATGTTGTGTGCCCTCGCCTACATCAAATAACCAAACTGAATTTGAAAAGGGTTCTAGATTTAAAGCGATTGATTGTGTGTTTCTTTCTTTAGTCGGTAACCCTGCACTCGTACCGAAAAATGTAACTTCCATGCATGATCCTCCTTCTCTTTAATTATTCTATCATATGTAATGACATTTTCTATATTAAGAAATAGAATAGAAGTGTCTGTGATATTAAAACTATATGCAGAGTATTATTTTTGATAAGTCTATTTAAATGACGCTGTTACTTAATACGATTGTGGCGTAACATACATTATTATTTCTGTTATATAACTCACCCATTTAATAGGATATTAATTTTTCAAAAAATAAATTGTGCTTAATTCCAAGCAAATATGATGACCATAAGTGATGAATATCATATAATATAATAATCCAGTATAATGTTATATTTAATAAAAATAAAAGCATTATAGATGCGACAGGTAGAAGATGACGTAATCATTTATACATCAGTAAACTTGTCTCTAATAGAATTATAGTTAAAGACTTAAATAACAAATTATCTATAGTTGAGTAAACTATCTTTCATCATATATCTATTTAAGAATTGAGGTTTTAATCTTGAGTACTAAAAGTAAACATATCCCTTGTTTAATTACAATATTCGGTGCCACTGGTGATTTAAGTCACAGAAAGTTATTCCCTTCTATATTCCATTTATATCAACAAGATAATTTAGATGAACATATTGCAATTACTGGCATAGGACGTCGAGATTATACGAATGATGAATTTCGTAACCAAGTAAAAGCATCAATTCAAAAACACGTTAAAGATACATATAAAATTGATGGCTTTATGGAGCATGTTTTTTATCATAAAACAGATGTCAGTGACGAAGAAAGTTACAAATCATTACTACAATTTAGTAGTCAATTAGATTCGCAATTTGGTTTAGGTGGCAATCGCCTCTTCTATTTAGCAATGGCACCTCAATTCTTTGGTGTTATTTCAGTTTATTTAAAGTCGTCAGGATTAACGAACACAACAGGTTTCAAGCGTTTGGTTATTGAAAAGCCATTCGGAAGTGACTTAAAGTCAGCTGAATCTTTAAATAATCAAATCAGACGTTCATTTAAAGAAGAAGAAATATATCGAATTGACCATTATTTAGGTAAAGATATGGTACAAAATATTGAGGTATTAAGATTTGCTAATGCAATGTTTGAACCGCTTTGGAACAATAAATATATTTCAAATATTCAAGTGACATCATCAGAACTATTAGGTGTTGAAGATCGTGGTGGATACTATGAGTCAAGCGGAGCATTGAAAGATATGGTACAAAATCATATGTTACAAATGGTTGCACTACTTGCCATGGAAGCACCTATCAGTCTAAATAGTGAAGACATCCGCGCAGAAAAAGTAAAAGTGTTAAAGTCGCTAAGACAATTAAAGCCTGAAGAAGTAAGAAAGAATTTCGTAAGAGGTCAATATGGCGCGGGTGTGATTAATGATAAAGAAGTTAAATCTTACCGTGAAGAAGACCGTGTTGCTGAAGATTCTGTAACGCCTACATTTGTATCTGGTAAACTAACGATAGATAATTTTAGATGGGCTGGCGTTCCTTTTTATATTAGAACTGGGAAACGTGTGAAATCTAAAACCATTCAGGTTGTCGTTGAATTTAAGGAAGTTCCTATGAACCTATATTATGAAACAGATAAGTTACTTGATTCTAATTTGCTTGTCATTAATATTCAACCCAATGAAGGAATTTCTCTACATTTGAACGCTAAAAAGAATATACAAGGTATTGATACTGAACCTGTACAATTATCTTATGCGATGAGTGCTCAAGATAAAATGAATACAGTAGACGCCTATGAAAATCTTTTGTTTGATTGTCTTAAAGGTGACGCAACGAACTTTACACACTGGGAAGAATTAAAATCAACATGGAAATTTGTTGATGCAATTCAAGAAGAATGGTCAATGGTTGAACCATGTTTCCCTAATTATGAATCGGGTACAAATGGCCCCCTTGAAAGTGATTTATTACTCAGTCGTGATGGCAATCATTGGTGGGATGATATTCAATAGAAGTAGAATCTTTGAAAGATTTAATTAATGTGAATGATTATAGTTTATTCTATCATGTCATGTATAAAATCATTTGAACATAGACATTTAACTATAAGCATTCGCATTTTATTATATATTAAATTAATTATCTTTAAGATGTATATTCTTAAAAAATAATGTACAATAAAGACTATGATTTAAATTAATTGGAGTGAAAGTTTTGGACGTTACCAAGCAAATACAACAGGCAATCGTATACATTGAAGATCGTCTATTAGAGCCGTTTAATTTGCAAGAATTAAGTGATTACGTTGGTCTTTCGCCATATCATCTAGACCAATCATTTAAAATGATTGTTGGTCAGTCTCCCGAAGATTACGCACGTGCTAGAAGAATGACTATTGCAGCAAATGATGTAATTCATGGTGCTAGTCGTTTAATGGATGTAGCAAAGAAATATCATTATGCTAATTCTAATGAGTTTGCTAATGACTTTAGTGATTTTCATGGTATCTCACCGCTTCAGGCTACGACAAAAAAAGATGAGCTAAAAATTCAAGAAAGATTGTATATTAAATTATCTACTACTGAGAGAGCTCCATATACATATAGACTTCAAGAAACAAATGATGTATCACTTGTGGGCTATTCTAGATTTATACCCACACAGCGTTTATCACATTCATTTAATATCCCTGATTTCTTAGAAGATCTACTTGTAGATGGACATATTAAAGAACTTAAACGTTACAATGATGTTAGCCCATTTGAATTATTTGTAGTAAGTTGTCCACTAGATGAAGGCTTAGAAATTTTCGTAGGTGTACCGAGCGAACGTTATCCTGCACATTTAGAAAGTAGATTTCTACCTGGTCGTCGTTATGCAACATTTAATTTACAAGGTGAAATAGACTATGCAACGAATGAAGCCTGGTATTATATTGAATCAAGTTTGCAATTAACACTGCCATATGAACGCAATAGTTTGTATGTTGAAATCTATCCGTTAGATATTTCTTTTAACGACCCGTTCACTAAAATTCAATTATGGTTGCCTATTCAACAAGAAGTTTATGATTATGAAGACTAAAAAGACAATAACGATAAAATAACTAAAGGTAAAATAATGCAGTATTCGTTCATGCATTATTTTACCTTTTTATTTTGGATTCATTTGATTTTTAAAGCTATCAACTATTCTTGACGTCAATTTAGTTAACAAACCTTTGTTAAGTTGAGAAATTTTATAGCTCTAGTACGAAATCTTCGTAGGGTTTCACATGTTTAATATCTATTTTATTATGCTGATAGTTATGTAGCTTAACTTGAGCGGTATCATTTAATTCAAATGGTAGTTCTAATGAAGCCATTTGATCAGTTAAATTACCTACAATCAAAGCGGTTTTATCATTGAGCTTGCGTGTATAAGCAAAAAGCTTAGAGTTATGATTATCCATCATGTTAAATGTACCATATGTATAGACATCATCCGATTTTTTTAATTGTATCAGCTTTTTATAGAATTGAAGGATTGAATGATTATCATGACGTTGTCTTTCAACATTGATTACTTTATAATTTGGATTTACTGGGAACCATGGTCTACCGTTAGTAAATCCAGCATTCTTTGTATCATTCCACTGCATAGGTGTTCTCGAGTTGTCACGATTCTCCATATTGTATTTATTTAAAAGTTGATTAATGTCTCCACCCTGTTCTTTAACAATATGATATTCATTTTTTTCAGCTACATCATTGAAAGTTTCAATACTTTCAAAAGGATAATTGGTCATACCGATTTCTTGTCCTTGATAGATAAACGGTGTGCCTTGTTGTAAAAAGTAAGTCACAGCATGACTTGTAGCTGATTCATACCAATATTTAGTATCATCACCCTAAGTCGACACACTTCTTGGTTGATTATGATTTTCAATGAACAAAGCATTCCACCCTATTCTTTCTAAACGTTTTTGCCATCGATTTAAAATTTCTTTATAAGCTTTCACATTAAACTGAGTATCACTGGTACGCCATAAACCTAAATGTTCAAATTGAAATATCATGTTAAATTTGCCTATCTTCTTGCCTGCCCATTCTTCAGCATTATCGGGAGTTACCCCGTTGGCTTCTCCAACGGTCATAATGACTGAGGGAATTATCTTTCATCTCTTGAAGCCATGTTTGAATGCCTGGTTGGTTCGTATCTAGGGCATAGGTTTTACCTGGAGGTACTGGTAAATCACCTGCTTCAAATGTCTTTTTAATGTGAGTAATTGCATCAACTCTAAAGCCATCAATACCTTTTTCAAACCACCAATTCATCATTTCAAAGACAGCTTTACGGACTTCGGGATTATTCCAATTTAAGTCTGGTTGTTTTTTACTAAATAAATAGAAATAATATTGCTGAGTATTTTTATCAAACGTCCATGTTGAACCATTAAATATACTTTCCCAATTATTAGGTTCAGAACCATCAGCTTTAGGATCTGCACAAATGTACCAATCTCGTTTTGGACTATCTGTACTAGATTTAGATTCGATAAACCATGGATGTTTATCTGAAGTATGGTTAACGACTAAATCTAAAATTAATTTTATACCACGTTGATAATGGTTTTCAAGCAGTTGATCAAAATCATTCATAGTTCCCAATTCATCGATGATCTCTTTATAGTTGCTAATATCATAGTCATTGTCATCGTTCGGTGATCTGTACATAGCACTTAACCATATGATATCAATACCCAAATCTTTGAGATAGTCTAGTTTATCAATTAAGCCAGGTAAATCACCTATTCCATCATCATTGCTATCGTTAAAACTTCGCGGATAAACTTGATATGCTACTGCCTCTTTCCACCATCGTTTGTTCATTTAGTTTACTCCCAAAATGTTAGTTTTGATTAATATTATTGTTTTATTTGACAATCCTTTGCTAATCACTTTTTTAGACATTTTTTATACCTTAAGATAAAAAGATTAGAATATTATATTTAAAAATGTATATCGATTAATGGTGATTAACCAACTTATTTTTTAAAACATTATACATCTTTAGCATAATAAATACTTAATATTAAATATTGTTGCAAAGTATTAAAGTAAATCTTGCAAACGTTTACATCTTATTTAAAATTATTAGTAGGGATAGAATTTGTATTGAATTCATTGTCTTGGCTCCGAACCTCAACTTGTATTGTCTGTAGAATTTCTAAATGAAATTCTCTATATTGTGGTCTTAGACTGTAGTTGAAAAATGTTTAATATAAGCGCATTTTTAATTCAGTTATCGACTGCCAATACGTAAAAAATGCCTGAGACATTGATAGGTGTCCCAGGCTCTTGAAAATATGAAGTTTTTATTCTTCAACCCATTGTGTATGGAAGATACCTTCGCAATCTTTACGTTCATAAGTATGCGCACCAAAATAATCACGTTGAGCTTGAATAAGATTGGCTGGTAAATCTTCTGAACGATAGCTATCATAATAGTTAATGCTTGCTGAGAAACCAGGTGTTGGCACGCCATTTTTAATACCTGTCGCTACTACTTCGCGTAATGCATCTTGATATTCTGTGACAATATTTTTGAAGTAAGGGTCTAATAATAAGTTTTGTAATTCCGAATTATTGTCATAAGCATCTTTAATTTTTTGAAGGAATTGTGCACGTATAATACAACCCTCACGCCAAATCATTGCCAATTCACCAAGTTTTAGATTCCACTTATGATCTTCACTAGCTTTTCGCATTTGAGCAAAGCCTTGTGCATATGAACATATTTTACTCATATATAATGCTTTACGGATTTTTTCTAAGAATTCTTTTTTATTACCATCAAATGAAGCTATTGGGCCATTTAAAGATTTAGAAGCATTGATACGTTCTTCTTTAATAGAAGAAATAAAACGAGTGAATACAGATTCTGTGATGATTGTTAATGGGGTACCTAATTCTAATGCATTAATAGAAGTCCACTTACCGGTACCTTTTTGTCCAGCAGTATCTAAGATTTTTTCGACTAAAGCTTCGTTATCATCATCTAATTTAGTGAAGATATCACCAGTAATTTCAATTAAATAACTTTCAAGTTCCCCTGCATTCCAATCTTTAAATGTTTGAGAAATTTCATCATGTGACATACCTAATAAATTTTTCATCATGGCATAACTCTCAGAAATGAGTTGCATATCAGCATATTCTATACCATTGTGTACCATTTTGACGTAGTGACCAGCTCCGTTAGGTCCGATATAAGCCACACATGATGCACCATCTTTAGCTTTTGCAGCAATGGCATCTAATATATCTCTTACTTTGTTGTATGCAGCCTCTTGTCCACCAGGCATTAATGATGGACCAGTTAAAGCACCAACTTCTCCACCTGAAACTCCCATACCAATAAAGTTAATACTGCTCTCAGCTAAAGCTTTATTTCGACGTATTGTATCTTGATAGTTTGTATTTCCACCATCAATTAAAATATCGTCGTCATCTAGTAAAGGTAATAAACCATCTATTGTAGCGTCCGTAGCAGGCCCAGCTTTAACCATTAATAAAATCTTACGAGGCTTCTCTAAAGATTCTACAAATTCTTCTAAAGAGTATGTTGGGTGAATTTGTTTACCTTCTGATTCTTTAACCATTTCGTCGGTCTTTTGTCTTGAGCGGTTAAAAACTGAAACGCTATAACCGCGTGACTCGATGTTCCAAGCAAGGTTTTTACCCATTACAGCTAAACCCACTACTCCAATTTGTTGTGTCATATTACTTACCTCTCTTGTTCAAAAATTTTCAATAATATTGTAACATAAAACGCATCTTAACAATTAAAAAAGCGTGCTTTATTCAGTTACAAGCTCAATAATTTTAAGAAGTTGATTGGCTAACATGTATAAATCTTTAGTAGATACTCTTTCAGAAGTTGTATGAATGTTTTCATAACCTACACCAAGTACAACAGAAGGTATGCCATATTGATTCATGATACTACCATCAGAGCCTCCTCCTGCAATACACGTATCTCCTTTTAGACCTAATGCCAATGCGCTAGCCTTTGCAATTTGTGTTACTTTATCATTTTCATTAACTTTAAATCCTTGATAGCTTTTTTCAATCACTACCTGTGCTTCACCACCGTACTCTGAAGCAGTCATTTCAAACGTATCTTTCATATGTTGTACTTGACGCTCGATACTTTCTTCGTTATGAGATCTTGCTTCTGCTTCTAATACGACTTCGTCAGCTACAATGTTTGTTGCAGAACCTACGTGAAATTTACCAATATTAGCTGTAGTAAGTGCATCAACTTGCCCTAAATTCATGCGACTAATTACTTTAGAGGCAATATTAATTGCACTAATACCTTTTGAAGGTGTGCTAGCATAAGCAGTTTTACCTTTTATTGTTGTATAAATCTTTACTTGAGTAGGTGCGCCTATAACTGTTGTTCCTACGTCTTTACTTGCATCAACCGCGTAACCAAAATCAGCATCTAAAAGATTTGTATCAGTTGCTTTTATCCCTAACAAGCCTGATTCTTCTCCAGCAGTTATGACAAATTGAATTTGACCATGAGACAATTGATGTTCTTTTATGCTGTGAATGGTTTCTAGAATAGCGGCTAAGCCAGCTTTATCATCAGCGCCTAATATGGTTGTACCATCTGAATAAATATAATCATCTTTTTTTACTTCTGGTTTTATATTTATACCTGGTACAACAGTATCCATGTGACTTGTAAAATAAAGTTTAGGAATATTTTTATCAGTCATATTACTTGGTAACGTACAAATCAAATTGTTGGCGCCTAATCCATCTTGATTGGATGCATTATCTTCTAAAACTTGTAACCCTAAATTTTCAAACTTATCTTTTAAAATTGGTTGAATCGTTTGTTCGTGTCCAGTTTCTGAATTGATTTTTACCAATTCTAAAAATGTATGTATTATCCGCTCTTTGTTAATCATCAATCATTAAGCCCCTTTCATATATAACTATATAATAACTGACTTTATAGTTTATCAAAAATAAATTGATTGCTTTAATGTTATAAATCATATAAGATTATTTTATAAAAGTAGATTTTAAAAGGTATTATTTTAAGTATATAATTTTATTAATATAAATTTAAGATGCTTACATGCGTTTTGTAATGTATGAATTTAAAGTGTTTATCACTGAATTGATATATTATTTGGAGGAATTAAGAATTGAATAATAAAGTTTTACGTATCATCATTGTTGTAATGTTAGTTGCAGTAGTATTAGCTTTACTTTTAACTAGTTTAGTTCCATTAATGAATTAATAAAGAACCGTTACATGTTTTCTTTTTAACTAGAAAACTGTAACGGTTTAATTTATATTTCACTATGCAATCTTAAAGAACCAAATTGAGATTTAAGATTTAAATATTCTTCTAATTCATTTAAAAACTGAATGATATTTGCACGAGAATTTAACGCTTGATGTGATCTTGGTAAAGGTAACTTATCAAGAGATAAACGAATTTCATAGAGTGAATGAAGTCTCAAATCGGTGTAATCATTACTATTAACATTGTTACTTATCTCTGACATTAATTGCGAAATGTTCTTAAGAATTGGATCATGAGTGGCAATCCTTTCGAGAAGATAGGTCACTCTTTTAAGCAATTCAACTTGTTTTTCTCTCATATCAAAATAATGATAGTATGAATTTTCGTTTCTAATAAAATGGTTTTTTACATCTCTAAAAGCTAATGATTTTACTTTTCTAATATTCAGTAATAAAGCGTCAAATTTGATATCTAAGTGCTCTTTTTGAAGCGCACAAGCTTGACTAAAAACATTAAAAACGTCCGTAATTTGATGTTCAATATCAGTTTTAAATTGATTTAACTTTTTATCTAAGCTTGGCATCATCAAATTCATGGCAAAAGCAATCCCTAAGCCAACTGCTAACAACATAATTTCATTTAAAATAAGATGACCATTAATTGCTTTAGCATTAAAAACGTGAAGTAAGATAACACAACTAGTAATAACTCTTTCTTGTACGTTTAAAACTACAGTTAACGGTATGAATAACAGAACAATTAAACCTAAAACTAAGGCATGTTGACCTAATAAATTAAATATAGCTGAACCTAAAAATAGAATAAGCAAACATGAAACCAAACAAGAGCTAATAGCCTGAACTGAATGTATCTTAGTATGTTTAATACATAACACGACTAATATTGCACTAGAAGCATAGTTGTCTAATCCTAATAGTTTACAAATAATGACTCCAAGAGTCATTGCCACAGCAGTTTTAATGGTCCTAAATCCAATTTTATAAGGATTTAACTTAAACATGGGTTAAAGACCTCTTATCTTTCTTCGCAATATTTTTCGAATAAATCTTGCAACTGATTAATGACATCCATAACTTCATGACCTTCTATTTGATGACGCTCTATCATTTCGGTAATTTTACCATCTTTGATTAATGCAAATGATGGACTAGATGGTGCATAACCTTCGAAGTAATCTCTAGCTTGTTGAGTTGCCTCTTTATCCTGTCCTGCGAAAACTGTAACTAAACGTTCTGGTAATTTATCATAATGTAAGGCGTGTGCTGCTGCTGGACGAGCGATTCCTCCAGCGCACCCACATACTGAATTAATCATGACAAGAGAAGTGCCATCTTGTTGTAAAACTTTATCCACTTCGTCTGCAGTAGTTAATTGTTCGTAGCCAGCATTTTCAATTTCATTACGCGCTTGTTCAACAACACCGTTCGTATATAAATCAAAATTTAAATCCATTATCGGTCACCTTTCATTTCAATGTTAAATTTGCTTCTTTTATTCTACTAATTAACTCATTATTGTTCAACAAGCTTGATTAAAGATTCATCAATATCAAAACGGACTTCAGAATCATGTATTAGTAATTATTTTTAAATTTAGGTATATTAAAGGCCCCGAAAAGGATGTGAAACAGTTTTAAATCTTTATGAGGTCTTTAAAAATGATTTATAAAGTTCTATTTGTCTGATTCATATTAATAAATAGTTGTATTCTCAACAGTGTAATGTTCAATGCGATTTTTAATATGATCCATAAATTGTCCAGTTTGAACACCATCTAAAATACGATGATCAATAGAAATACATAAGTTAACCATACTTCTAATTGCAATCATATCATTGATAACAACAGGTTTTTTAACTATGGATTCGACTTGTAAAATGGCAGCTTGAGGGTGATTAATAATTCCCATAGATGATATAGAGCCGAATGAACCAGTGTTGTTTACAGTGAAAGTACCTCTTTGCATGTCTTGTTGACTAAGTTGCCCATGTCTAGCTTTATGAGCTAATTCATTAATCTCACGTGCAATACCTTTGATAGATTTTTCATCTGCATTTTTAATGACTGGTACATATAATTTATCATTATCTGCAACTGCTATTGAGATATTAATATCTTTATGAATAATAATTTCATCACCTTGCCAAGTGCTGTTAAGAAGTGGATTTGCTTTAAGGGCTTCTGCAACAGCTTTAACAAAGAATGCGAAAAATGTTAAATTATATCCTTCGTTTTGCTTAAAGGATGCTTTATGATAATTTCTTGTCTTAACTAAATTAGTTGCATCGACTTCAACCATCATCCAGCCGTGAGGGGTTTCTGTCACACTCGTTACCATGTTTTGTGCGATAGCTTTACGCACTCCTTTAACAGGTAATGAACTTTGTTGAGCTATAGAGATATCAACAAGACTTGACTTGTTAGTGTATTCTGAGGTAGTTGCTGATGAAATATTAGTGTTTTTAATCATCTCATCGTTAGTTGTGGGATGATTAACTAACTCTGGGTTATCAATAGCATCTTGTATATCTTTCTTAGTTACACGACCTTCGAAACCTGTTCCATGTACTTGTGTTAGATCTATATTATGTTCAGAAGCTAGCCTGAAGACAACTGGAGAGAATCGTCCATTATTTTTAGGTTTTGATTCTGATTTAGAAGTAATTTCTTTAGTTAATTGGTTTTGATTGTTATTATTTTTCTCTTTAACACTTGTTGGTTGATTCTCATTTTGTGAATCAATCTTACAAATAATTGAATTAATACTTACTGTTTCTCCTTCTTTAACAATTATTTCAGAAATTGTCCCTGCCATTGTAGAAGGCACTTCTGCAGTTACTTTATCAGTAATTACTTCACAAAGTGGCTCATATTCATCAACTTGATCACCAACTGATACCAACCATTGTTCTATTGTTCCTTCATGTACGCTCTCACCTAATTTAGGCATTTTAATATCCAATTGACATCCTCCTTAGAATTCTGCAAGTTTACGCATTTTTTCTTGTATTTTCTCTGGACTCATCATAATTTCATTTTCTAAAATAGGTGAAAATGGCATTGAAGGTACATCAGGTGCAGCTAAACGCATGATTGGTGCATCTAAATCAAATAAACAATTTTCGGCAATAATCGCTGAAACTTCTGACATAACACTTCCTTCAAGATTATCTTCAGTTACAAGGAGAACCTTACCAGTTTGACGTGCTCTACCAATAATTGTTTCTTTATCTAAAGGATACACTGTTCTTAAGTCGACTACTTCAACACTGATACCATCTTCTGCTAATATGTCAGCTGCTTGTAAACAATAATTAACCATTAAGCCATAACAAAATACTGTAATATCTTCACCGGGTCTTTTAATATCTGCTTTACCTAATGGAATTGTATAATAATCTTCAGGAATTTCTTCTTTTAAGAAACGATATGCTTTTTTATGTTCAAAATAAAGTACTGGATCATTTGATTCAATTGATGATAGCAAGAGTCCTTTAGCATCGTATGGGGATGATGGAATCACGATAGTCAAACCTGGTGTCGACGCAAAAATACTTTCAATACTTTGAGAATGATACAATCCACCGTGTACGCCACCTCCATATGGTGCTCTAATAGTAAGGGGACAACTCCAATCATTATTTGAACGATATCTCATTTTAGCAGCTTCACTAATAATTTGATTAGTTGCTGGTAAAATAAAATCAGCAAACTGAATTTCAGCTATTGGTCTTTTGTTTAACATTGCTGCTCCAATTGCTGTACCAATGATATTAGATTCCGCTAAAGGTGTATCAATTACTCGCTCTAAACCATATTTCTCTTGTAAGCCTTGTGTTGTACCGAAAACGCCCCCCTTTTTACCTACATCTTCACCTAGAATAAAGGTATTATGATATTTTTCTAATGCTAAATCTTGAGCTTGATGTATCGCTTCTAGGTAGGAAAATTTAGCCATTATGTTGTCCTCCCTCTTCATAAACGTGTAAATAAGCTTCCTCTACACCAGGATAAGGCGCTTCTTCAGCTGATTTAGTTGCTTGATTGATGATTTTTTTATGTTCTTGTTCTAAAACAGATAGCCATTGTTCATCAATTATTCCTAATTCTAATAGATAGTTTTTAAATTTAATGTTGCAATCATTTTCTTTCAAATAATCTCTTTCATCTTTTGAGCGATATTGATCATCATCATCTGATGAATGCGCAGTCATTCGAGAAGTTACTGCTTCAATTAATGTCGGCCCATTGCCAGCAAGTGCACGTTCTCTAGCTTCTTTCATAGCTTTATAAACAACAATTGGATCATTGCCGTCAACTTGCTCTCCATATATACCATAACCTAAAGCACGATCTGAAAGTTTTTCAGCTGCATATTGTAGAGAATCTGGTACAGAGATAGCATATTTATTATTAATAATAACGCAAACAAAAGGTAATTGATGTACACCTGCGAAATTAAGTCCTTCATGAAAATCGCCTTGATTAGAACTTCCTTCTCCAACTGTGGCAGTTGTAATATTTTGTTTTTTGTCCATTTTTAAGGCAAGTGCTGCCCCCACTGAATGTGGTATTTGAGTAGCTACAGGTGAACTTTGAGATAAAATTCCTTTAGCCTTATGACTAAAATGAGATGGCATTTGCTTTCCGCCTGAATTGATATCATCACGCTTACCAAAAGCTGAAAGCATTGTATCTAATGGTGAGATTCCCATATATGTAACAAATGCTAAATCACGATAATAAGGAGATGAAATATCTCCATCTTGCATCGCATATGCCATACCAATTTGAGTGGCTTCTTGTCCTTGTCCACTCACAACAAATGGTATTTTACCAGCACGGTTAAGTAACCATAACCTTTCATCAATCTTTCTTCCTAAGTCCATCCATTTGTAAATATGTTTGAGGTCTTCTTCAATGAGGCCTGCAGACTTATAATCTATCATTATTTTCCCTCCTACTATATGTGAATTGCTCTACCCTCAGCTTTTAATCCTAATTCCATTAGTACTTCTGATAATGAAGGATGTGCATGAGTTGTTAAACCGAGTTCTAAAGAAGAGCCATTCATAAATTGCAGTAACGAAATTTCGTTAATTAATTCAGTTACATGAGGTCCTATCATATTTAGACCAATAATTTCATCCGTATCTTGATTAATAATCATCTCGCAGAATCCTTTTTGTTCAGTCATATCGTCTATCAACGCTTTGCCAATTGCTTTAAAAGATACCTTGTAGCTACGCGCGTTAATATTAGCAATTTTAGCTTGCTCTAAACTTTTGCCAATTGATGCTACTTCAGGATATGTATAAATACATTTTGGCATCAGGTCATAATTTAACGGTATAGGAGTCTCTTCAAACATATGTTCCACCGCTACAATACCTTCTTTAGAACCTACATGGGCTAATTGTAACTTACCTATACAATCACCAGCAGCATATATATGTTTATCCTCGGTTTGTTGAAATGTATTAGTAATAATATGACCAGCTTCATCTGTTTTGATTTTCGTATTATTGAGTCCGATATCATTTGTATTTGCTTGTCTACCGATAGATATGAGAACTTTTTCGATTTCTACAAGTTGATCTCCAAAATGAATTGTAACACCATCATCAGATTTTTGGATACTATTTTCATCTAACTCTATATCTTCATAAAATCGAACGCCACGTGAGGATAATTCTCTTTTTAATATTGTAGCAATCTGTTTACTCTCAGATGGTATAATACGCTCATTGGCTTCAATGACAGTAACAGAAGTTCCTAAATCAGTCATGAGCGAGGCAAATTCTAAACCAATGACTCCACCGCCTATAATGGCTAGACTTTGAGGTAATGAATTTAACGATAAGATATCATCGCTAGACAGAATCTTATCGTGATCAAAATTAATGAATGACAATGATTTAGGTCTGGACCCCGTAGCTATGAGTACAAATTGATTTGGAATAAGATCAGATTCCCCATTTTCATATTCAACTGAAATCGTACCACTTTGAGGTGAAAATATTGAAGTTCCTAAAATTCTTCCTATACCGTTAAAGATATCTATGTGGTTACTTTGCATTAAGTGATTAACGCCTTTATGCATTTGTTTGACAATTTCATCTTTTCGTTGCAATATTTTGTCAAAATTTATTTTGAAATCGCGCACATCAAATCCGAAATTACTAGCATTTTTAATAGTTTGATGCACTTCAGCTGATTTTAAAAGTGCTTTTGTTGGTATACAACCCTTATGTAAACATGTACCTCCCAATAAAGATTTTTCAACTATAGCTACTTTTTTACCTAATTGAGAGGCTCTGATAGCCGCTACGTATCCAGCAGTTCCTCCGCCAAGGACGACTAAATCATATTGTTTTTCTGACATGGTCTTACTCCTTAAATTTTTAGAAGAATAAAAATACAAAATTACGTTTTGTACTTTAGTCCTCCAGTTGATTCTTAATTTAAATATGCGATTACTTATGTTAAATTATAATACTCATTCATTTTACATCAATTATTTTATTTAATAAATTTCAAATTAATGACAAATCGGAAAGCTTAATTTTCATGATTTTGTGCAATCATTTCTTTAGCGTTTTCTCGAGTTAAATCGGTAACACTAGCACCAGAAATCATACGAGCAACCTCATCAATTCTATCATTATTTAGCAGTTCCTTAACTTGAGTAGTAGTTCTATCCTTATAAGAAGTTTTGCTAATAAGTAGATGATGGTCACTCATAGAAGCGACTTGTGGTAAGTGTGAAATACAAATGACTTGTATATACTTAGCGATATCTCTCATTTTTTCAGCCATTTTTTGAGCGGCTTGTCCAGAAACGCCTGAATCTACTTCATCGAAAAGTATTGCAGTTTGTCCTCTTGATTTAACAAAAATACTTTTGAGCGCTAACATAATCCTGGATAGCTCTCCACCAGAGGCAATTTTATGAAGGCTTTTAAGCGGTTCTCCTTTATTAGGACTAATTAAAAATTCAACAAATTCAATACCCTCAAGGTTAGGTTCTTCTAATGGTTTAAAAGAAATCTCTAGATTAGCATCTTTCATTTGTAAATTTTGTATTTCAGAAATGATATGATCTCTTAATTCCCTTGCAACTCGTCTACGTTCTTTAGATAATTGTTTACCTACGTTTTGAACTTCAGTGTAAAGGTTGCTGATTTCTTCTCTTAATTGAGCTGTACTTTGTTCATAATTTTCAATTTTGTTGATTTCATTATCTAACTTGCTTTGATATGCGATGAGATCGGAAATATCTTTACCATATTTACGTTTTAAATTATTTAATAAATTCATCCTTGATTCATATTCATTTAAAATTTGTTCATCGAATTCAGTATTTGCCATTTCATCGTATAATCCATGTTTAGCATCTTCGAGCACATAATAAAATTGATCAACATCTTCTTTTAGTTTTTCGAATTTGTTTGGAACAATGTCACTAATTGATTGCAAATAACTACTTAACTCGTATAGACGGTCAGGAATGGCATTTTCGTCAGTAAGAACTTGGTGGGCACTATTCAATGCTAGACTTAATTTTTCAGAGTTTTGAATGCGTTTAATATCTGCTTCAAGTTGAGCTACTTCTCCCTCTCTAAGTGAAGCCTCAGTAAGTTCTTCCAGTTGAAACTTCATCAAATCTAGCCTTTGGAGTAATGCTTGATCTGCGGATTCTAATTCTTCTAGTTCCTTACGTTTGTACTTATATCTTTTAAAAGTATCCTGGTACTCTTGAAGTAAACTGGAATATTGGTCTTCCGTGTAATCATCAAGTAGTTGAAGATGATATTTTTGTTTAAGTAATGACTGAGTTTCATGTTGCCCATGGATATCTAGTAATTCTTGCATTACTCTTCTTAAATCTTGAAGTGTAACGACTTGATTATTGATGCGGCAAATACTTTTACCTGAGCTAAAAATTTCCCTTTTAACTAATAGAAAATCTTCATCAATATCAATTGATAAATCTTGAAGAATACTGATGGCATCTTTACTCTCATCTATATCAAAAATGCCTTCAATAATTGATTTTTTCTCACCGTGACGTACATAATCTGAAGACGCACGCATTCCAATTAATTGTCCTATAGCATCTATGATAATTGATTTTCCTGAACCTGTTTCACCACTCATCACGGTTAGCCCGTCTGAAAAGTTGATTTCAAGTTCATCTATAATAGCAAATTGCTTTATTGATAAGGTTTGTAACATAAATTTATCGCATCCTTATAATAAATTGAAAATTCGTGTTTTAATTTCTTCGCTAGCCGCCTCATCTCTGCAAATGAGTAAACATGTATCATCTCCACAAATTGTACCTAGAACTTCTTCCCAATCAATTTGGTCTAGAATAGCGCCAATGGATTGAGCGTTTCCTGGGAGTGTTTTAAGAACAAGTAAGTTTTCAGTTCCTTCTATATTTACAAATGAATCCATTAAGTATCTTCCTAATTTTTCAAGTGGGTGATACTTTCTATCATTAGGTAAACTATAAACATATTGTCCTGTTGGTGCAGGTACTTTGATTAGCTGCAATTCTTTAATATCTCGGGAAACTGTTGCTTGTGTAACGTTTAAGTCATACTCGTTTAAACGTTTAACCAATTCATCTTGTGTCTCTATTTGTTCGTTCGAAATAATTTCTCTAATTTTTATATGTCTCACCGATTTTTTTGGCACTATAAACACCTCTAGTTACGAATATTTATACAATGATTTTAACACATGCCATTAATAACTACTACTAAACACCATTTGATTATTTTTTTAATTAGATTTTAGAATAGGTATAATTACAGTATCTATTGTGAAAAATTAATTATTATCATGGTGTATAAATTTAATTATATTAAAATTTGTGAGTGAATAATTTTTGTATATGAAAGATGACACAAAAAACGATTGATGATAATGTTCACCAATTGTGTTATATATCAATGGTCTCTACTATAAAATAAATCTACAATGTCAACGAGTTTTGAAGGGTCATATTGATTAGGTAGATTCTTTAAACAACCCAATGCTAAATCTTTATGATGTTTTAACTTTTTCTCAGTGCCATTTTTACCCAATAATGAAACATAGGTACTCTTGTGATTTGTCTCGTCACTACCAACAGCTTTACCTAATTTCTGTTCATCGCCGTATACATCCAACAAATCATCTTTGATTTGGAACATTAGTCCTAAATGATGACTAAATGTATTTAAGAGATCAGCTGTTACTGAATCTGCTTGCGCAATATCTACAGCAGACATCACAGAGAAATTAAGCAAAGCTCCTGTTTTAGTTTTATGGATGGTTTCTAATGTATCTAAAGTGACAGATTGATTTTCACTTTGCATATCTAGAGTTTGACCACCAACCATTCCAATATGACCACTCGCTTTAGCTAATCTTTGGATAACTTTTACTTTTATTACATCCTCAATAATAGTATCGTTTGAAATTAATTCAAATGCTTTAGTGAGTAGAGCGTCACCAGCTAGTATAGCTTTCCACTCACCAAAAACCTTATGATTGGTTAATTTACCTCTTCGATAATCATCGTTATCCATAGCAGGTAAGTCATCATGAATGAGTGAATATGTGTGAATCATTTCTAATGCTAAAGCACTCTGAAGACCTTTATTGTAATCTTCATTTAACATATCAAGTGTAAGCAATAATAAAACAGGTCTAATACGTTTTCCACCAGCTTTAAGAGAATACATCATACTTTCTTCAAGGTCAGTATCTAGAGGTGAACTTTGTATATACTGATATAAATTTTTATTAATCAATACAGTTAAATTACTCATTGTTACCTTCATCATTATCTTGTTCCTCAGCTTTTTCTTGCATTAACTTATTCACTTTTTTTTCTGCATCTTTTAAAGTTGAATCGCAAGCAGTCGAAAGTTTCATTCCTCGTTGATATAAATCTAAAGATTCTTCTAAAGAAACAGTTTCATTGTCTAATTTTTGAACGATATTTTCTAATTCTTGCATCATATCTTCGAAGCTTTGCTTTTCTTTACTCATCTTTCCACCTTACTTTCTCAACAATTGCATCTATCTTTCCATCTTTCATCGTTAGTGAAATTTTATCATTTTCTTTTAAGTTATGGGTACTAGTGACTACGTTTTCATCCTTATTAACAATCGCATAACCTCTAAGCATGACATTGGTAGGACTTAAATTATTAAGGTTTTCAATTTTATTTTTAAGTTCGGCTTTAAAAGTTGCTACATTGTTGGTTATAAGTTGTGACATTCTTGAACGTAGTTGGGTAACAGTCTGTTTGTTTTGCTTAATTTGCTGATTAAGTACCTTTAAATTGAAGCTTTGTCCTAATAATTTGAGATGTTGAGACTCCCTCTCAAGTCTTTTCGAAATGAATTGTTTAAGTTGTTTCTCTAATTCATCACGTTTTTGAATTTGTTGGTCATACAATAAACTTGGTTGTTTAAATTTGTAATAAGAAGATAAATGATTTAATTGTTTTATTTGCGCGTCAATGTATTGCTTAATGTACCTTGTTAAAGTAAATTGATACTGTTTAATTTGTTGTATTAACTCATATTGATCAGGTGTAGCGATGACAGCGGCTTGTGTTGGGGTTGCTGCTCTAACATCTGCCACAAAATCACTTAAAGTAAAGTCAGTTTCATGTCCCACAGCAGAAATAATTGGCGTGTTACAATTAAAAATAGCTTTAACGACCTCTTCTTCATTAAAATTCCATAAATCTTCAATTGATCCGCCACCACGACCAACGATAATTGTATCTGCATCAAGTGTATCAGCATATTGGATTTTCTCGATAATATCTTGTTTAGCTTGTGTACCTTGTACTAATGTACTTATGTGAATTTGTTCGACTAAGGGGTATCTACTATTGATTGTAGAATGTATATCTCTTATTGCAGCGCCAGTACTAGCAGTAAGTACCGCTATTTTCTTAGGAAATTTAGGTATTAATTTCTTTTGACTTTGATTGAAAAAGCCTTCTTTAGTTAATTTCTTTTTTAATTCTTCTAATTTTTGATATAAATTTCCTATGCCATCAAGTTGCATTTTATTAACGTATATTTGATAATTGCCTCTTCTTTCATAGACAGAGACACGAGCTTCTAATAATACTTCGTCACCTTCTTTAGGTTCAAATGTTAACTTAGTCGCATTACCTTTAAACATCATTGCGCTAATAACACTTTCTTTATCTTTGACATTAAAATATAGGTGACCACTAGAATGTTTTTTAAAATTTGATAATTCCCCTTTTAAAAGAACGGATTGTAAGTGAGGGTCCTGGTCAAATTTATATTTAATATATTTTGTTAATGTGGAAACACTTAAATATTCAGTCATAAATATCACTCATTTTAATCATTAATATTACTAAGTACACCATTAATAAACTTATAGTGATCGTCATCACTAAATTGTTTTGCAAGTTCAACTGCTTCGTTAATAATTACTTTTTTAGGCGTGTCACTATGGTGTACTTCGAATGTTGCCATTCTAAGTATAATTCGGTCAGATTTAAGTAGTCGATGGATTGACCAGTCTTTTAAATGAGGTTCTATTGTTTCATCTAATATTGCTTCATGATCTTTAACACCTGTTACCAACCAACTAATAAAATCAAAATCAAAATCTAAATCAAGATAATCATCTTTAATAAAATTAATAGCTTCATTTATAGTTAAATCTGTATCTTTCATTTCAAGTTGAAATAAAGTTTGAAAAGCTTGTACTCTTGATTCTTTACGACTCATATTTTACTCCTTCAAACATATTAATATAATTATAGGTACAACTTTCTTCTATAAATTGTACCTATAAAATAAATGTATTTATTTTTCTACAACGATTTGCGTAATATGAATGTTAATTTGTTTAGGTTCAATTGCTGTCATCGTGGTGATTGAATTAAAAGTAGCTATCTGTATACGTTTTGCAGTTTTTGAAATATTAACGCCATGTTTAAAAGAACAATATACATCAATGTATATTCCATCATCTTTAGCTTTAATCTTTAAGTCTCTATTAAGGTTTTTACGGCTAATTTTTTCTAAGTTTGTTTTTTTTAATTCTGCAAAATGGCCTGTAATACCCTCGATTTCTGAGGTCGCTATACTTGCGATGACAGATAAGACTTCAGGTGCAATTTCAATTTTTCCAAGATTTAATTGAGAATAATCTGCTACATTGACCATTCTTATACCCCCTATTGATTATTATCATCCAATATATTATATTTTTCTAAGAATTTTGTGTTAAACTCTCCACTTCTAAATATATCGTTATTTAAAAGTCTTAAGTGGAAAGGAATTGTTGTGTCAATACCTAAAACAAGATACTCACTTAAAGCACGTATTCCCGTCGTGATTGCTTCTTCACGAGTGGGTTCATGAACTATAAGCTTAGCCACCATGGAGTCATAGTACGGTGGGATTGTATAATTAGTATAACATGCTGATTCAATTCTAACCCCGAATCCACCTGGTGCTAAGTATTGTGTGATTTTACCAGGTGATGGCATGAAATCTTTGTAAGGATTTTCAGCATTAATTCGAAATTCTATGGAGTGCCCCCTAATGGAAATATCTTCTTGTTTAAACGGTAAGGCTTCACTCATTGCAACTTTTAACTGTAATTTCACAAGGTCAACACCAGTAACCATTTCAGTTACCGGATGCTCTACTTGAATTCTAGTATTCATTTCCATGAAATAAAAGTTATCATCATCTAAATCATAAATAAATTCTATCGTACCAGCATTTTCGTAGTTAACAGCTTTAGCAGCCCTAATAGCTGCACCACCCATTTCTTGTCGTTTTTCTTCATTTAGGATTGGTGAAGGTGCTTCCTCAACTAACTTCTGCATTCTTCGTTGTATCGTACAATCACGCTCTCCTAAATGAATAACGTTACCAAAGCAATCACCAATAATTTGTATTTCAATATGTCTGAAGTTTTCAATAAACTTCTCTAAATATAAACCACCATTACCAAAAGCAGTTTCAGCTTCTTGCTGAGTCATTCTGTATCCAGTTTCTAGTTCCTTTTCATCACGTGCAACTCTAATTCCTTTGCCACCACCACCAGCTGTGGCTTTGATTATGACAGGATAACCTATTTTTTTAGCAACCTTCTTAGCATCATCTATACTTTGAATCAGCCCTTCACTTCCTGGTACAACAGGTACATTAGCTTTAATCATTTCTGCTTTAGCAACATCTTTAATACCCATTTTTTGAATTGATTCATAATTTGGACCAATAAATTTTAATTGGCATGCTTCACATAGTTCAGCGAAGTCTCCATTTTCCGCTAAAAATCCATAACCTGGATGTACGCCATCACATCCTGTAGAAGTTGCAATAGACAAAATGTTAGGTATATTCAAGTAAGAGTCTTTAGATAAAGTAGGACCGACGCAGTATGCTTCATCAGCAATTTGAGTATGTAACGCATCTTTATCCCCTTCAGAATAAATTGCTACTGTTTGTATACCTAAATCGTGGGCAGCTCTTATAATTCTTACAGCTATTTCTCCACGATTTGCTACTAATATTTTCTTCATTATTTATTTAACCTTAAACAACGGTTGGCCATACTCTACCATTTGTCCGTCTTCTACTAAAATTTCGACAATCTCACCAGATATTTCAGCTTGAATTTCGTTAAATAATTTCATAGCTTCCAAAATACAAACAGTACTATCATTTGTTACAGTATCCCCCACTTGAACATATGCTTCCTCATCGGGAGAAGGTGATTTGTAAAATGTGCCTACCATAGGTGCATTAATCGTATCATAATCATCATTTTTTTCTTCTGATTCATTGCTTTTTTGTGCAGTGGTTGGTTGAGCTTCTACATTCGTTTGTGGTTGCATGATAGGTTGTGCAGCTTGTTGCGTTACTTGAGGTGTGATAATTTCTGTTTCTTTCTCTTTTTTAAGATTAACAACACTACCTTTATTATCCTCAATATTTATTTCAGTTAAGTTAGATTGGTCAAGAGTTTCTATTAATTCTTTTATTTCTTTAAAGTTCATTTCTTACTAACTCCTTAGGTTTGTTTTCATCTACCCGTCTATTTTACTTGAGTGGTTGATTCAATTCAAGCATGTTCATTTAACATATAATTGAGATAAGATAGGTGATAAATAGTCATTTAATATAAAAAAGACTGAATGCATGCACTTATCTCACGATATCTATAATAAAATTTATATATAGATAAGTACTATTTAACAGTCTTTTTTAATATCTTATATTTATAACAGATTGAATTTGAATATATTAGTTTGAAATTCTATATAATATCATTTAGAATTTTAATTCCTTTATCAATTTGTGCTTTTGTGATAGTTAAAGGAGGCAATAGTCTAATTACATTTGTTCCAGCTGTTAATATGATTAATCCCTTTTCTTTTGAAGCCTCAACAATGTCATGAATGTTTTTAGTAGTCTCAATACCTATCATTAAACCTATTCCTCTCATATCAACAACATGTTTATTTTTAGTAAAGGCTTTATGCAATTGATCTATGAAATATTGACTTTTAATTATTACATTTTCTAAAAATTGTCTGTTGTTAATAATGTCTAACGTTTCTAAAGAAGCAACCATTGCTAATCGATTTCCACCAAAGGTTGTGCCATGACTACCATTATCAAAGGCTTCGCTAAGTATACTTTTTCCTAACATATCGCCAACAGGTACACCGTTACCTAGACCTTTTGCTAAAGTGATAATGTCTGGTGTAAAATTGTAGTGTTCATAAGCAAAAAGTTTTCCTGTTCTGCCAATTCCAGTTTGAATTTCATCTATGATTACTAAAATATCAGCGCTATTACAATATTTTACAAGTTGATGAATGAACGATTGATTAGCAGGTTGTACACCAGATTCACCTTGGATTAACTCTAAGATGACAGCAGCAGTTTGATTAGTAACTAGAGACTTAAAGTCATTGATATCATTAAATTTCGCGAATTTAAAACCATGAACAACAGGTCCAAAATGAGCTTTAACCTGTTCTTGACCAGTAGCTGACATTGAACCATAAGTGCGACCGTGAAAAGATTTGTTAAATGCAATGATTTCATACTTTTTTGTAGCTTTGCGTGCGAGTTTAATAGCAGCTTCGTTTGCTTCGGTTCCACTATTACAGAAGAAAGATCGGAACGCTTTATTATGAATTAATTTTTCAGCAACCTGTTCTTGTTGAATGCTATTGTAAATATTGGGTGAATGCCAAATATGCTCTAATTGTTGGCTAACTGCCTCTCGTACAGAAGAATAAAATCCTAAATTAGTTACGCCAATACCAGATGAAAAATCTATATAATAGGCGGCCCTTTTGATCTATTAATTCATTATTTTCAGCCTTAATAAATTCAATATTTGCTCGCTTATAATTTTGAAAAAGTAAACTCATTTTTGCCCACCTTTTATAACAGTACCATTGATAAGATTATTAGAAATTAAAACACGTCCTACCCCTGATTCTATAGTCTCTACCGCACTTTCTAATTTTGGAATCATACCATCAGTAATAATAATATTTTTAATTTTTTCTTGAGCTTGTTGAATACTTAAAGATTTTAAAAGTTTACGATTTTCTAAAACCCCTTCTACATCAGTCATTAGAATAAGTTGGTTAGCATTAAAAGCTTTTGCTATAGAAGTGGCTAATCAGCGTTTATATTTAGCCAGCAGCCTTCATTATTTGCACCCAAACTAGCTATAACTGGAATTTGTTTAGAATCTAAAATGTCTTGGAGTAAATTAACGTTAATTTGTTTGACATCACCTACAAAACCATATAATTCTTTATTTAAAAAGTCTGCTGTAACTAAGTCTTTCATATTATCTTTTAACTGATTTGTTTTTAAGTGAGATAACTTTAATCGATTGATGAGTTGGTAACCTACTTTGTTTACAAGTACATTATAAATGATAGGAAGATCGTTTTTAGCAGTAACTCTTATACCATTTATATTTCTAGTATGATGGCTACTTGCTTTTAAGTAATTATTAATGACTTGTCCTCCACCATGTACAATAACTATTTTTTTACCGTTATTTTGCCAATCTTTAAGTTGGTTGATAAATGATTCATCAATTTTTTCAGTGGCTATACCACCTAGTTTAATTACAACGATGTTATTCATACTGACCTCCTAAGTTGTGTACAAAGCGTTAATTTTAACGTAGTCATAAGACAAATCACATCCCCAAACTTTACCATTGCAGTCCCTGTTATGTAGATGTATTTGTATTTTAACTTCACCGCTACTCATAATATCTTGAATCTCTTCATTATCATAATCTATCGGTGAGGACGGTTTGAGAACTGGAATATGACCTATATAAATATCAATATTATCAATGTTAAAGTGTGTGTCTGTATGTCCTACGGCAGCAATAATTCTACCCCAGTTAGGGTCTTCTCCGAAGATAGCAGTTTTAACTAGACTTGAACCTACAATACTTTTAGCTATCATTTTGGCTGCACTAGAATTGCGTGCTCCCTCAACACTGACTTCAATCAATTTAGTAGCACCTTCACCATCTTTAGCAATTTTTTTAGCTAAATCTTTCATCACATGCTCTAACATTCGTTTGAACTTTTCGTAATCATCACTATTGTGTATAATCTCTTTGTTATTAGTACATCCATTTGACATAATGACTACCATGTCGTTTGTAGAAGTATCCCCATCTATAGTAATTTGATTAAATGTTACATCGACAACTTCGTTCAGTGCATGTTTTAATGTTTTGGAATTTATATTTGCGTCACAAGTAATAAAAGAAAGCATAGTCGCCATGTTAGGATGTATCATACCTGATCCTTTGGCTACACCTGCCATTGTGACTAAATCTCTATTGAAATGTTCAGTGACCACACAAGTTTTTGTATCTTTATCAGTTGTGAGTATTGCTTTTGCAAAATCATCTGCATTACCATTTACAACAATTTTGGATATTGCTTCTTCCAAAATTGACATGGGCATAGGCTTCCCTATAACTCCTGTTGAAGCGACCTCCACTAGCTGTTGTTTAATATGTAACTTATCTGCTGCAAGTTGTTGCATTCTAAAAGCATCTTTATGACCTTGTTCACCTGTACATGAATTAGCTACACCTGAATTAACTACAATAGCTTGTATTTTATTTTCTTTATTTATACATTGTTTTGTTAACACTAATGGAGCAGCGATAATCTTATTAGTTGTGAAGATGCCAGCGACACTTGCTGGAACTTCTAAAACTATCCAACCAAAATTTAACTTTTTTCTTTTAAATCCTGCATGTAATCCATCAGCCGAAAAACCTAATGGACTAGCAATATTTCCGTTAATTTCTTCCATAGACATACCTCCATACTATATATAGTGGTGATAGTATTAATCCGTCTGTTTCATTAAAGCCGAACATTAAATTCATATTTTGTATTGCTTGCCCTGCAGCACCTTTTATCAAATTATCTATGACTGCACAAATGGTTAAAATATTTGTTTCTTGATTATAGTCAAACCCAATATCGGTATAGTTCGTTCCAATGACTTCGTTTAGTTGTGGTAATTTATTTTTAACTCTTATGAAGGGTTTACTTGTATAACTTTCTTTGTATGCGTCAATGACATTA
Organism: Staphylococcus saccharolyticus; assembly: GCF_900458815.1. Lineage (NCBI taxonomy): Bacteria > Bacillati > Bacillota > Bacilli > Caryophanales > Staphylococcaceae > Staphylococcus > Staphylococcus saccharolyticus. The sequence goes on along the minus strand of NZ_UHDZ01000001.1, from coordinate 1,248,360 downwards.
TCGATAAGCGTATTATTATTAAGTTTACAATATATTGTAGCAACGATACCTCGATTAACGGGGATCAGCGATGTAGAAAACTGAATATTCTGTAAATTGTGGTCGAACTTTTTAAATTGCACTATTTCTGGAATATGTTGATGGTGATTCAATTTATAAGTAAAGTAATTGTTGTTGACATTAACATAATGAGAACTATGATTGAGTGTTTTACCAGCTCCAGTAAGTCCACTTTTGGCATCTATAATTATCGAATTGAGATCAATTAATCTTCTTTTAATCAGTGGGACAAGAGCTAATTCAGTTGCTGTTGCATAACATCCTGGATTGGCAATAAATCGGTGTTCTTTGACATTAATATTTAAATTGGCTTTGAATTTTTTTAGATACCGGTGGCTTTTTATACCATTTTTGATATATTTGTGGATTTAAACGGTGATCACCAGATAAATCTATAACTAGAAATTGAGTTTTAACAAAATCGGTCGTTAAATCTTTTGCAATACCACTAGGTGTGGCAAAAAATACGATATCAGAATGTTTCATTATATATTTACTATCAAAAGCTCTTATTTTTAAATCACAAACCCCCTTTAGATGAGGATAAATATCAGAAATTGCTGTTCTAATATCTTTTGTGGCATGTATTGATGAGACGCTTAAACGTGGATGATTCAGTGCTAAGAGTAATAATTCTAAGCCTGTATAACCCGTGATATCAACTATTGATATATGCATAATTACACCTCTTATTGTATTATTATATAATTATATACATTTTTTATAGTATTTACAACAGTTGATTGAACCTTTATACATTTAAAAAAATACCTTCAAATTATAACATCTTAGAAGATATATAATTTGAAAGTATGACAAAGTAAATACTAGTTGATTAACCTCTAGAAATGTAACTTCCATCACTAGTATTGATGACTAGGATGTCGCTTTTATTGACAAATAATGGCACATTTAAAGTGTATCCAGTTTCAACTGTAGCTGATTTTGTTGCACCTGTAGCTGTATCACCTTTAATACCAGGTTCAGTTTCAGTGACTTCTAGTTCAACAGTTTTAGGTAATTCAACTCCAATAATTTCGCTTTCGTATGATTGAACTTGAACTTCCATGTTGGCTTTTAAATAATTTAATTCATCTTTAAGGTAATCACCTGGTAATTCGATTTGATCGAATGTTTCATTATCCATGAAAATATGATTATCGCCATCTGAATATAAGTATTGCATGCGACGATTTTCAATCATTGCTTGCTCAACCTTTTCGCCAGCTCTGAATGTTTTTTCTTGGATAGCACCAGTTCTTAAATTACGTAATTTAGAACGAACAAATGCAGAACCTTTTCCTGGTTTTACATGTTGGAAATCAATAACTTTCCAAATTCCATTATCTACAGAAATTGTCAAGCCTGTTTTAAAATCATTTACTGAAATCATTCAGTCTCCTCCTCAATTATACGCGCTTACTATAAAATAATAAGGTCTTTTGTGCATTTAGTAAAGACATCACAACCATTTTCTGTAATTAAAATATCATCTTCAATTCTAACGCCACCAAGTCCATCTATATAAATACCAGGTTCTATTGTGACACAGTTGTTCTTTTCTAATTTGCCAGTACTACTTTTTGATAGTAATGGACCTTCATGAATATCTAAACCAATACCATGTCCGAGAGAATGACCAAATTCTTTACCATAACCATGCGATTTAATATAATCACGTGCTAGTGCATCAGCTTCTTTTACGGTCATGCCTGGCTTGATTTCATTGATTGCTTTTAATTGTGATGATAAAACAATGTTATATATTTCTTTTAATTTAGGATCTGGCTCACCGATTGCAAATGTACGGGTAATGTCTGAACAATAACCTTTATAATATGCACCAAAATCAAGTGTAATCATATCTCCTTTTTCGATAATCTTATCACTTGCCACACCATGAGGTAAGGCACCTCTATGACCTGATGCTACTATTGTATCGAATGATGGACCATCTGCACCTAATTCTAGCATTTTACTTTCAAGTAATGCTTTAATTTTTCTTTCACTCATACCCGCTTTAACTACAGTTAAAATATATTCATAAGTTTTATCGACAATGTCAGCTGCTTGTTGAATTAACTTAATTTCACCGCTATCTTTAACTTTTCTAATTTGATCAATCGTATCAGAAATACTAATTAAAGTAATCATACCTTTATTCAATTCTACGTACGTATCATAACTGATTTGATGTCCCTCAAAACCAATGTTTATTAGATTTTCTTTTTCAAGAAGTTCTTTTATTCCAGGGATTAAGCCATTTTTACAGTTAATAATTTCAAAGCCTTTTGCTTGATTTGTGGCTTGTTTAATATATCTGAAATCAGTAACGAGATAATTTTTTTGAGGTGTTATGATTAAAGCACCACTCGTACCGGTAAATCCTGAAAGGTATTGTCTATTGTAATCAGATAAGACGATAACGGCATCCAAACGTTTATGATTTAATATGTTATGTACTTGTTCTAATTTATTCATATCTTTCACTCCTATGCTAACGTTTGTACATTTTAATTTTATACATTAAAATGATAGCATAATTAATAATGATAATAATAGTTTTTGGTTTAGGGAGAAGACAATGAAAAAGTTAATATTAGTACTTGGAACATCTTGTTTGCTAGCTGGTTGTGGAAGTCAAAATTTGGGGCCTTTAGAAGATAAAACTACTCAATTGCGAGACGATAATCACCAACTAAAATTAGATATACAGCAACTTAATCAAGATATAAGTAACCAAAAATCTAAAATTGCTGGATTAAAACAAGATAAAGAAAACAGTAAACAAACATCTTCAAATAAGTTAAAAATTAAAAATTTAAAAGCATCATCTGATTATTATGACAGTATAGCGAAAACAATTGGAGATTATAAAAAAATAGAGACTGATGTAAATAAAAATAAAGGTAAAAAGGATATTCAAAATAAACTTGATACCATATCCAATGATATTGATAAAGCTTATACAAATTATAAAAGTTCTGTAGAGAGCGACTCTAAATCAGATGATAATAAACAAAAGTTTAAAGAAATTCGTAAGTTCAATAAAGACTTATCTAGTGCGTTAGATAAAATTAAAAACGGTTATCAATCTAAAGACAATAAACAAATTAAAAAAGGTCAACAGGAATTAACAACTGTAAGTTCAAATATAAGTTAATAGGAGTTTTAAGATGCGTAACATCTTCTTTTACATCATCATAGTCATAGCAGCATTTGGCTTAATTATGAATTTAGATGTATTTCTATTTTCGATTGTTAAAACTTTAATTAGTTTTGTAGTCATTGCTTTAATTATTTACTTCATTTATTATTTCTTATTTCTAACCGAAGATCAAAGAAATTATAAAAAAGCTGTACGTAAATATAAAAGAAAGAATAGAAGACATTAATATAATTAAACCCTTGAGATGATAATGATTATTAAACATCTCAAGGGTTTAATTATTTGCGATACATCCATTCATCAGAACGATATTTATGTTCTAGTTCTTTTATTTCTTTATGTTGTAAATCATTGAGTTGAAGTGGTTTTAATTCTATATTTAATCCAGTTTTAAATCCTTTTTCAAAAGCAACTTTCATTTCCTCTATTGTGATATGAGTATCTGAAATATCATTGATAGCTACTGCTTTTTCAACAAAAGCCTCTTTCATTTTCGCTTTGAGCCGATTATTTTTAAAGATAAACATGTCAAATAGTTCATTGATATCTATATCTTGTAGTATTGAACCGTGTTGTAAGATTACCCCTTTTTGTCGTGTCTGAGCACTACCTGCTATTTTTCTACCTTCTACAACAAGTTCATACCAACTTGGTGCATCAAAACATACTGAACTTCTAGGTTGTTTTAGTTTTTCTCTCTCCTCTTTAGAACGAGGAACAGCGAAATAGGTTTCAAAACCTAAATTTTTAAATCCTTCTAATAATCCTTGTGAAATAACTTTATAAGCTTCTGTAACTGTTGTAGGCATATTTGGATGTGATTCCGGCACAATCACACTGTAGGTCAATTCTTTATCGTGTAACACTCCTCTGCCACCTGTTTGACGTCTTACTATACCAAAACCTTTTTCAGCTACTTTATCAATATCAATTTCTTTTTTTAAACGTTGAAAATATCCAATTGAAAGTGTCGCAGGATTCCATGTATAAAATCTAATAACTGGATCAATTTCCCCTCTTGATACAAAATTGAGTAATGCTTCGTCCATAGCCATATTATAGTATGGATTTTGACTTCCTGTATTAATAAAATTCCAAGTTTCAGTCATAAATAAACCCCTTAAAAATGTTTCAATATTAAATTATTAAATATATCTATGTATTATTAAGATTATATGATAAAAACATAAACTAACCCGTAAAAATATTTTGATAAATTGTACTAACAGTCTTATAATTATAATATCGGTAAATTAGGGAGGATGCAAGATGAGTATCTCTTTGTACATTGCAATTATTATCATTGCATATATGATTATCCAACAAATTCTTAATAAACGAGCTGTTAATGAATTAGATCAAAACGATTTCCATAATGGTTTGAGAAAAGCTCAAGTTATTGATGTGAGGGAAAAAGTTGATTATGATTATGGACATATAAATGGTGCACGTAACATTCCTATTACTGTCTTTAAACAACGTTATCAAGGTTTAAGAAAAGATCAACCTATATATTTATGTGATGCAAATGGTATTGCCAGTTATCGCGCTGCTCGTATATTAAGAAAAAATGGATATAAAGATATTTTTATGCTTAAAGGTGGATATAAAAAATGGACAGGTAAAATTAAATCGAAAAAATAATTTTACGATAACATAAACTTTTAGGCTTTATTGACCTTCAAACAAGATTGAAATTAATTTTGTTTGAAGGTTTTTTCATTTCTAAACTAGAAACATGAGAGTGGGACAGAATTTATATTGAATTTATTGTTCCACCCCCGAACCACAACTTGCAATGTCTGTAGAATTTAAAAGTGAAATTCTCTATGTTTCGTTCCTGGTCTATAGTTTAAAAATTTGATATAGGCACAGTTATAATTCAGTCACTGACTTCCAATACAAAAAATACCTGAGACGGATGTCCCAGGCTCGTGTGTAATCAATAAATTTTATAAGTGGTCTACGGATAAAGTTTAGTATATTAGAAGCTTTTTAATATTCAATAGTCTTTTCTTTTTTAAGTTCTTCAAATTTCAGAATAGGTTTACGTGCTGCTGTTGTTTCATCTAATCGATTGATAATAGTTGTATGAGGGGCTTCCAAAACAATATCTGGGTTTTCTCTAGCTTCTTCTGAAATTTGGATGAGCGCGTTAATAAAATAATCTAAAGTCTCTTTAGATTCAGTTTCAGTGGGTTCAATCATCATCCCTTCTTCAACGTTCAGTGGAAAATAAATTGTAGGTGGATGTACGCCAAAATCTAAAAGACGCTTAGCCATGTCTAAAGTACGTACACCATATTGTTTTTGTTTGCTACCACTTAATACAAATTCATGTTTACAATATTGCTCGTATGGGACTTCAAAGTGTTCCTTAAGACGTGCTTTAATGTAATTTGCATTAAGAACAGCGGTTTCAGATACTTCTTTGAGTCCTTTAGCTCCCATTGTTCTTATATAAGTATAGGCTCGTAAGTATATACCAAAATTACCATAAAATGGTTTTACTCTACCGATAGAAATTTCAATATTATTGTCATATTTATATAAATCTTCATCTTTAATCACCATTGGTTTAGGTAAATAACTGGCTAATTCTTTAACAACTCCTACAGGTCCTGAACCTGGACCGCCACCACCATGAGGTCCTGTGAATGTTTTGTGTAAATTAAGATGAACTGCATCAAATCCCATATCTCCTGGACGTACTTTATTTAAAATGGCATTTAAATTCGCGCCATCGTAATATAATAATCCGCCTGCTTCATGTACAATTTGTCTAATTTCTAAAATGTTTTTTTCAAATATTCCTAATGTATTTGGATTTGTAAGCATTATTGCAGCAGTATTTTCGTTTACCACTCGTTTTAAGTCATCTATGTCCACTTCACCAAGTTCATTGGATTTAACTGTTACCGATTTAAATCCAGCAAATGATGCAGAAGCAGGATTGGTACCATGAGCCGAATCAGGTACTATAACTTCATTTCTATGTCCTTGACCACTTTTTTCGTGATATGCTTTGAAAATCATTAAAGCAGTCCATTCACCATGAGCACCAGCAGCAGGTTGTAACGTAACTTCATCCATACCTGTAATTTCTTTTAGTTCTTCTTGCAAACTATATATAATTTCCAGAGAACCTTGTACATGTTCTTCCTCTTGTAAAGGGTGAGATTCTGTAAATCCAGGTATTCTAGCAACTCTCTCATTTATTTTAGGATTATATTTCATAGTACATGAGCCTAATGGATAAAATCCTGTATCTACCCCGAAATTCTTATTAGATAGTTCTGTGTAATGACGTATTAAGTCTAATTCTGCAACTTCAGGAAACTCTGCTTTATCTTTTCGTATAAACTTTTCATCCAATAAAGAAGAAATCGAAATATCTATTATTTCATTTTGAGGTAATGAATAAGCATATCTTCCTTTTTTCGATCTTTCAAAGATTAATGGACTTGATTTACTAACCATGTAACTCACCAGCTTTCTCAACAAATGTGTCAATTTCATCTTTAGTTCTTAGTTCTGTAACAGCAATTAACATATGATTGTTGAAGTCCTTTGAGACTTTACTTAAATCGAATCCTCCTATAATACCTTCATCAGCAAGTTTAAGATTAATCTCTTTAATAGGTTGATTAAATTTTATGACAAATTCATTAAAAGATGTACCATCTATGATTTTAAAACCTTGCTCTTTGAATTTATTTTTAGCGTAGTTAGCATTTTTAAAATTTTGTACAGCAATTTCATAAATTCCTTGTTTACCTAATGTAGACATAGCTATAGATGAAGCTAGCGCATTTAATGCTTGGTTAGAACAAATATTAGATGTAGCTTTATCTCTTCTAATATGTTGTTCTCTGGCTTGAAGTGTAAGTACAAAACCTCGATTACCATCTTCATCTTGAGTTTGACCTACCAAACGACCTGGTATCTTTCGCATTAATTTTTTAGTAGTAGCAAAATATCCACAATGAGGTCCGCCAAATTGTGTAGGTATTCCAAAAGGTTGGGTATCTCCTACTACGATATCCGCACCAAATGTTCCAGGTGGTGTTAGTAATCCTAGAGCAAGTGGATTCGCATAAACAATAAATAATGCTTTTCTTTCTTTAATAAAGTTGTTGATTTCTTCTAAGTCTTCAATAGAACCATAAAAATTTGGATATTGAATAGCTACAGCAGCTGTATCATCGTCGATAACTTGTTCAAGTTTATTTAGATCGGTAATGGTTCCGTTAAGTTCTACTTCTACAATTTCAAACTCTTCGCGAGTTTTAGTATAAGTGCGTAGTACTTGTAATGCTTGGTAGTGAATAGCTCTAGATACCACTATTTTTTTCTTTTTTGTATGACTAAGTGATAGAATACATGCTTCAGCAAAACTAGTCATACCGTCATACATTGATGAATTAGCAACATCCATGTCTGCTAGTTCGCAAATAAGTGTTTGAAATTCAAATATTGCTTGTAATTCGCCTTGTGATATCTCTGGTTGGTATGGAGTGTAAGCAGTATAAAACTCTGATCTTGAAATCATTGCATCTACAATTGCAGGAGTATAATGATCATAGACACCTGCACCTAGAAAAGATGAATGGGTAGCCTTAGTAATATTTTTATTTGCAAGCAGATTAAGTCTTCTGAATAAAGGTGTTTCTGCTTCACCATCTGCAATATTTAAATTTCTATCTAATAAAATGCTTACAGGGACATCGCCAAATAATTCAGAAATTGAATTGGCCCCAATAGTTTCTAGCATTTCTTCTTTATCTTGTTCTGTTAATGGTATATAACGATGACTCACAATATGCACCTCTTGTATTTATTTTGTAATTTGACTTTTCTTAACAATATTAGCCTTAACTTGTCGCTTTCTGATTTGTACGATGACTTCTTTTCCCATCTCAAAGGCGTTTCTATCTATAATAGCTAGTGCAATTGATTTACCAGATGAAGGTGACTGAGTGCCAGATGTAACTTCTCCTATATGATTGCCTGCTTTATCAAGTACTTTATAGCTTGTTCTAGCGATACCTTTTTCTAATAATTCGAGTCCTACAGTTCTTAAGTGTGCACCTTTCTCTTTTTGGGCCTTTAATACTGATTTACCGATGAAATCTTGGTCTATTAAAGGTTTGGCAGCAAATGCAATACCTCCTTCATAAGGAGTGATTGATTCAGTTAAATCTTGACCATGTAAAGGTAATCCAGCTTCAAGTCTAAGTGTGTCACGAGCTCCTAATCCACAAGGTGTCACATTGTATTCGAGTAAGTGATTCCATATATGTCGGGTATCATCAGCTTGACAATAAACTTCAAAACCATCTTCACCTGTATATCCGGATTGAGATAAAATAATGGTCTTGTCGAATAATTTTATATCTTTTTTAAACTCAAACACTTTCATTTTATTTACGTCAATATTGACGAGCTTATTTATTAAGTCTCTTGCTTTTGGTCCTTGAATTGCTAATTGTCCATATTTTGCTGATACATCATTTATAATGACGTTAAATTTTGCGCTTTGTTTAGTCATCCATTTAAAGTCTTTATTGGTATTTGCTGCGTTGACAATGAGCAAATACTGATTGTCATCTATTTTGTATGTGACTAAATCATCAATCACGCCACCCTCTTCATTACACATTGCGCTATAAATGGCTTTAGATGATGTAAGGTTATTTGCATCATTGGATAGAATGAATTGCACAAATTCATCAGCTTCATTACCTTTTATCTCTATTTCCCCCATGTGACTTACATCGAAAAGACCAATTCCGTATCTAACTGCATTATGTTCTTCTTTAATACTTGAAAATTGAACGGGCATGGCCCAACCACCAAATTCAATAATTTTAGCACCACAATCAATATAGTTTTGGTATAAAGGTGTTTTTCTTAATTCTCTTGTCATTTTTTAACCCCCTAATTGTATTAAAAAACAGGATAGCATAAAGCTACCCTGTTTAAAAACCTCTTCCAGGAACGCGTTACAGTATTATCCTTTTGCCTGAGAGTTTCGTTAAATAACTTGCACCTTCGGCGATAAAGTGAAATTTAAGTCAATTCTAAATTTCATCTCTATTCTCTCTAATACTGATCAATCGCTAGATAATTCATTTATTATTTCTTGATAAATCTCAGAAACAGTAAGTGCACTATTCACTTTCATGAATGCGATTTCATTATATCTTGAAATTCTTGACGAATACAATGCTTTTAGCTGTTCAAGTGTCTTGTTCATAGCGTTAGGCCTATGTGGGTCATTAACAATACGTCGATAAATAATGTCGATATCACAATCAAGCCAAATTACATAGTTTTGTCGTTTGAGTAATTCTAGCGATGCAGAATTTTCAATGATACCACCACCCGTTGAAATAACATCAAAAGAATCAAAACATTCAGTTAAGTATTTGGATTCTAAATATCTAAATCCATGTTCCCCTTTATTGCTAAATATTTCGGGAATAGATTTACATTCATTTACCTCTATATACTCATCTAAATCGACATAACTTAAATTTTGAAGGTCAGATAGATATTGTCCAACTGTAGTTTTACCAGTACCCATAAAGCCTATGAATATGATGGGTAATTGCGCATTTCTCAATTTAATTTACCTCTTTTAACTTTTTAACGATAATTTTATTGTAGTAAACATCTAAGTTATGTATTGTCTTTAATTTTAAACTATATTGATAGATATAAAAAGATATAATTGATAAATAAAATGAAAAAATTACCACTAAAAATAAACTAATAAACGCTTTTTGGTTATAAAAGTAGTATCTTCTCTTGAGTATAGTTCGGTTATCCTAACTTAATTTTTATTTATATATATTTATTGTTCGTTTTTAATATTTGAGTTGAAACTACATTATTTAATAATGTAATATTACCTTTTTGATTAATGTTTTTATAGATTTTGTTTCTATTAAAACATATCTTATAACATCATTGTTATTACTTAACTTAATTGTGTGAGAATTTTCAATCTGGAGTTTATACTTCAATTTTTCAGTGTCGTAAAGAATATCTCGACTAAAAAATTCAAAGTTGATATCATCATTATTTTTTGCGTTAATTAGATAATAAGAGGTTAGACGTATCATTGAAGGTAATAACATAAGTACTAAAATTGTTAGTGGAAGTATAAATAACAGTTCAATAAAAGAGAATGCTTTAAGCTTAGATAAAGATACATGTTTCAACTTTAAATTCAGTTTCTTTACCGCATATTTTATCTTTAAATAATTGAATTTCGTATTTATCTATAACAACTCCTTGGTTAAGTTCGTTTTTATTTAGGTGTTGTATACTTGAAATAATAACTCTTTTGATCTCTATGGATTTTAAGTTTTCTTTATACTGACTTTTTAGAGATGAAAGCATGGGGATAAAAATTAATGTGATGATACTTACTAAGAAAAAGGCTAAAATGAGTCCGATAAAAGCGAGCTCTTAAGTTTAAATTTTGACATATCTTATTCGCCCTTTTTCAATATGGAAAATTATTTTATAAATATGTTCTTTCATTAGAGAGCCAAAATTGCTAATATTTCCATATTTATCGAAATTAATAGTATTAAGTTTAGCAATATTAATCACTTTACCACCTTTGATATTGAATCTATATTTATTACCTTTTTCTTCTACTACTTGTACTCTTCCTGTATTATTGAAAAATAATAAAGTAATTGAACTTTCATTACTAATAGCTTTTGATTTGAAATAATTGAATTTTGTGATTAATTGTTCAATTTTATACTCTTCGTTTAAAGTTTTTATGTTTAGTAAACTTCGTGACCAAAGGGTAGTTAATATTAGGCAACTAATAATCAACAATATTGATAACATCTCTATTAAGGTAAATGCTTTAGCTTTGCTAATTTGCAATTGCTTCATCATTAGCAATACTAATAGTTTAGCCTGTCCTACATGTTTTTTGACCTTCTTTTATAAACCCCTCTGAGACTAAATCATTGATATTAGTTGGGTTGCGATTGTACTTTAAAGTATAAGCTTCAATTTGACTATTTACCATTTTAACTTAGGCATCACATCCGGTACTTTGTATATGAACAGTTTGCTTTGCAATGTTTGGAATGATTAGGATTAATAATAAGCTAATAATGAGTAGTACTAATAACATTTCTATCAAGGTGAATGCTTTTGATTCTTTAAATTTTTATAATAGTTTCATTTAAATCTCCTCTTTTATTTTATTGTTTGCATAAGTTCGAACATAGGAAGCATTATTACTAAATATAATGAAACGATAAATAACCCTAATATGAAAAATATAATAGGTTGAATAAACTTAGTATGTTTTATAACTTTATCTTCAAATTGTTGTAATAACATTTGGCTGTATAATTTCAATTCAATATCTAGTTTTCCACTTTTTTCACCTTGTTGCATAAATTTAACCATGTCGTATTGGAAGCATTGTAATTGTTTTAATATGATAGGTAGAGGGATACCTTTGTTTGTTTCATCGTGAAGATAATTACCTAAAAATTTAAAGAAGGCATTATTTTGTTCACTTTTATAAATATTTACGATTTGCTGAAGACTAATACTATTTTTATAGAAAAGAGAGAGTTCGTTAGAAAATTGATATGTTCTTAAAATTTTGTCATAAGATTGAAGAATTGGGACTTTAAGAATATAGTATATCTGTTTTTTAATTGATAGTTTTCTAAAATATCTTAATAAAATGAAAATGCCTATAATGAGAATAAGTGAAATTATTCCAAGGGTTTTAGGGAGTTGAGTAATTAGAGTAGTTAAAATATTTTGGAATATAGATAATTCTACATTCATAGTTGAGTATAGCTGTTGAAATTGAGGTATAACAGTCATATTTAAGACAATGAGAATGATCATAAATATACTTATTAGTACTATTGAATACTGTAAGGTTTTAATGAGTTGCTTTTTTGCTTTTATGTTCCTTTCCATATAATGGATTGAATCTATTAATGCTTTCTCTAAACTTCCATAATTCTTTGCAAATTTAATTTGAATTAGTATAATGTCAGGATAACCAATCAGTTTTAAAATATCATAACACGTTGAACCAGTTTGTATGGAATGAATGATTGAGTGACTTAAAGTTTTGTCTTTATAGTCAAAATGGTGATTTAAGAACCTAAAGCTTTCAAATAATGTAAAGCCATGATTTAACAATTGGTATAGTCTTTGAAGTAATTCAGTAGATTGAATTACTGATAGATTTCTTTTTTTATATTTAAATATACTTATTGACAACTTCTTCACATATAATCCCCACTTTAGACATATTGTTTAAATGTGTTGATAATCTAGTAAAAGTCTTTGGCATACACTGATTATGTTCAAAAAAAGTATGAAATTTGATGTTGATACTTTAACTCGCTACAAGTTGACGTGAATTTAAATTCGTTGTAATTAATCTTTGATTTGAAATTAAATTTATAGATTGACATAATTCCTGAATGGATATACCCATTTCTAATAACCTTAATAATGCCCCTTTACAGTCATTTGCATGTAGCGTTGTTAAAACTAAGTGTCCACTCAAACTAGCCTGTATAACGTATTTAGCCACCTCAGCATCTCGTATTTCTCCAATTAGTATTACATCTGGATCGCATCTCAATATAGCTTTGAAAGAGCTTTCATAGTTAATTCCGGCTTTTTCGTTAAGTGAGATTTGAGTTATTCCATCAAGTAATTGTTCCACCGGGTCTTCTACAGAAATAACATTCAAATTTAGTTGTTGATGTGCATGCATAACCATTTGATACATTAAAGTACTCTTACCTGAACCGGTTGGACCACTAAGTAACAATAATCCTTGTTTTTTATTCATTAAATGTCTAAAATCCTCAAATTCGTAAGATTCTCTTTTTTTTACGAAAATACCGTGGGACGATACGTATAACACAACTTTCATTGCCTAAAGATAAAGGGAGTGTTGAGATTAGTAAATAATAAATACTTTGTAATTTATAAGTGTATCTCTCACTTTGCGATAATTGCTGCGTTGATACATCTAGGCCCGCCTGAAATTTCATATAAATTAATAATTTTTATAAATATGATGAGACAGAGTATCATACATAATTAGTTGATCGTTAACCCTTAATTTAATTAGTGTATGCGCTTCGCTTGGTATAAAATGAACATCGCTAGCATCATTATGAATAGCATGATTTATAATTTGTTCAAACAACATTTTCATAAAAATTCACCTCCTACATATGCTAACGTAGGAGGTGATAAAATTACTTTTAATTACTATCCATTTAAAAATGGATTGAGTTGCTCGTCATCTACTGTGGTGTATGGTCCATGTCCTGGAAATAAAGGTAAATCTCCATCTAATTCAAAAAGTTTGTCCTTAATAGAATCAACTAAAGTTTCGAAGTCTCCTCTATAAAGGTCAGTGCGTCCTATACCATTATTAAATAAAGTATCCCCAACCACTGCAAAATCTTTAAATACATAGCTTAAACTTCCAGGCGAATGTCCAGGAGTGTGTAATACACTAAAATGAAATCCTTCTATTGTTGTTGGTCCTTCTTTGATGCTTAATGGCTTTGCATCACTTATAACTTGAGGCATTCCATATTGTTTGAATTTTGCTGCACCATTTTTTTCAGGATCCTTTAAGAAATCAAATTCTTCATCGTGCATATATACCGGAACGTTGTATTTATTAATAATATCGTCCAATGCACCTATATGGTCATAATGAGCATGTGTTAAGAGAATAGCTTTTAAAGGTTTATTTATTTGATTTAACTTTTTAATGATTCTATCACTTTCGCTTGATGGATCTATTAATAACAAATGATTATCATCTTCGATAAAATAAGTATTTGTGTCTACTAACCCTAAAGTTAAACTTGAAATTCTCATTATAGTTCACCACTATTATCTAAATGTTTTTGAACAGATTTAAGTTTATCATTCATTTTTCTAGATTTATCACGACGATCATCAATACGAATATTTGTGCAAACTCGATCTAATCCTTTATCAAAAGGAAGTTCGTGAATTGCTTGGATAACTTCGAACAAGTCTTTTAAGTCTCCTTCAATTAATGTGTTCATAGGTGTTAATTGATAATCAATTTTACCTTGTTGTTTAAATTCGTTTAATTTAGTTTGTATTTCTGCAATATATCTACTAACGCTTGGTCCTTCAGTTCCTACTGGAATAACTACTACATCTACAATTGCCATTATTTTGCACCCTCTTTTTCAAGAACATAAGTTTTAATAAGTCCCGCTGCACCAGTAATTCCTGCATCATTTCCTAATTTAGCTTGAACAATTTCAGTCTCAAATTGTGCCGGAGTAAAAGTTAAGTTGCGATATTCTGTTTTTATATTCTCAATCAATATTAAACCAGCAGTCGACATGCCACCACCTAATACAATGTATTTTGGATTGCTTGTCACACTGATAATACTACATAAATAACCGATATAATTTGCTACCTTTTCAGTTATGAAGATACAGAATTGATCTCCAGCTTTTGCAGAATCAAACACTGCTTTGGCTGTCACATTGTTATCTTTAATAAGTTGTAAAATAGATGATTTAAACGTTAATTTCGGGTAGTAAAAATTCACTAAATTTACTACACCAGTTGCCGAAGCGACTGTTTCAATACATCCAGATTTACCACAATTACATTTAAAACGTTGATCAAAATCTGCTCTCATATGTCCAATCTCTGCACCAGAACCATTATGGCCATGAACAATTTCACCATTAGAAATAATACTGCCACCAAGTCCTGTACCTAACGTAATTGCTACAACATCATCAGCATTTTCACCTGCACCCTTATGTTTTTCTCCCAATGCTGCTACATTAGCATCATTATCGACATATACTGGACAATCAACAAATTTTTGGAAAATTTGCCTTACATTAACATTCCCAGACCAATGTAAATTAACAGCACCATTAACAATACCTGTTTCAAAATTTACTGGTCCTGGTACGCCTATACCAACACCTAGTACATTGTTAAAGTCGTAATTAAATTCTTCAATATTTTCAACAAAAGAATCATAAATATTTCTTAAAAGTAATTCACCGGTGTGATCACTTGTATCTGTATGAATAGACCATTTATGTAATTGTTCCAGGTCTTTATCAAAAATTCCCAATTTACACGTTGTTCCACCAACATCCGCCGCTAAAATAATATTCGTCATTTATGTTCATTCCTTCTTTGATTAATTATCAATATACATTTGAGATATTCATCTTTAGACACTAACTTATAATGATATAAAGATTTTATCTCTTGAGACATCATTTCATACATGTCCGCAGGATTCTTAAAATAAATAATGAATCCGTAGTTTTTGAGTAATTGTAATACATCATAAAAGTTATTTATCTTTCGAGTCACTTGATTCACTCAACTCTTTTTCTAAGCTTTTGTAATTTGCATTCCTCGGATTATTTTTGACAGCTTTATTAATATATTTCATAGCTTTTTTATTATCACTTAGTGAACGATTAGCGATGGCTAATTCATAATTAAGTATTCCGGAATTAGGAAAACTTTTTAATCCTCTTTCCCATTCTGCTATAGCTTCAGATTGTGAACTTTGAGTAGCTGTGATTAATCCACTTAAATAATAGGTTTCATCATCAGCGTAATTTTTATTTAATGTTTGATTCACTACGTCTTTAGCTTCTTTATAATTTCCATTTAACATCTCATCTTTAATTAATTTATCATAAATATTATCTTCATTTATAGTAAAAATTCTAACTTGTAAAGCGACGAAAATAAGTACAAATATAATAAGGAATATCCAGAACAAATTACAATTAACTGTAAAGTAATAGCCGATGAAAGTGATTAATAGACCACCTATAAAACCACCTAAGTGAGCCATTATATTGATGTTTGACATGAAAAGAGATAGTCCTATTAAAATTGCTAAAGCGATAAGTAACGGTCCAATTACCTTTTTATCGAAGGTTTTACTCAAATACATTATTGCAAAAATAGACCCAATTAATCCAAATATTGCACCACTTGATCCTACAGAAATCGTTGAAGTATTAAATGATAAAGAAACGAAATTTCCGTATAAACCTGCTACAAAATAGATGGTAAGCATTCTCCATGAACCTAAGATAGATTCAATTATTTTCCCAAATATAAATAATGAGAGCATATTCATTAAAATATGTTCAAAATTAAAATGTAAGAACATAGAGGAGATAAGTCTATACCACTCACTATGCACAACATTAAAGTGAACTAGTCCACCAACTTCTAAAAGTTTAACATCTGAAAATCTATTTAAGTATAAAATCATGCATAACCACACAACGATATTTATTAAAATTAATACATATGTTGCTGGTGAAAATCTTTGCATATGTTTATCTAATGGATTGTTAGTTAATACTTTTCGTTTGTAGTATGAATATGTTTTCTTATCTTCATCATTTGATAACATTTTGAATAAAACCAAATTAGAAATTATTTGTTTTAAGTCTGTCACATTATTTAATATATGAAATTGTAATTTTTCTGGTTGCGCTTCATTCATATTGTCTTCAGAAATATTTTTATCTGAAAAATAATAAAAATCAATCGCATGTGGTTTATATCCGACTCGTTGTTCTACATCTTTTGGCCGTTCTAAGAAATTAGATTTATCAAATCTAATTTCTTGAGTGGAACTTACCTCTTTTCTAAATATCGCTATCGATTTTTTTCGTTTGTGGGCTAACCAAATTTCATTATCATCCTTTTCTTGATGAATTAAATCGTAGTTTAAATACCTAATCCAGTAGTATAAGGTTTTCCAATAAAGTTTATTAATATTCATTTATTCCTCCACTACATCGTTATTATATATTATTAAATGATCTACAGGTTGATCGAAAGGTTCTTTTTCAAATGTAGTCAGTTGAAAATCATATAATAAGCTGATTGTTTGAACTTTGTTTTTCTCTAAGAATTTATCATAATAACCACCACCATAGCCGATGCGATAACCATTTTTTTCAAAGGCAATACCAGGCACAACAACTAAATCTAAGTCATTAGTAATTTCTGAATTAGAAATTGAGTGATAAATACCTTTACTATCTTTCTCGATGTTATCAAGGTTTAGTAATCGTTTGAATGTCATTTGATAATGATAATCAGTTTCAGGAACGAAAACTTTTTTATTATCTAGTAAAGCATAATTGATGATGGGATATGTATTAACTTCATGGGCCATCGATAAAACGAAGCCTATTTTTTCAGCATGTTGATAGAAATTGGATTGGTATAGCTGATTTGCTAACCAAACATCAGCTGTGTGTTTTTGTCTTTTATTATAGGATTTTAATTTCTCGATTTTTAATTGACGTATTTGTCTTTTACTCAATTTAGTCACCCACTTTGTTCATTAAATATTATAACGTTTATCAATTCTGATGTCATTAAGTCGATATGTTATGTATTTATTTTATATGTAATACAAATTAGATTAATTTATTTAAATTAAAGCTCCTTTTAAAGTTTCAGTTTTTAGTGATACTTTAAAAGGAGTTTATTAAACTTCAAAAATATAAAATTTATTGTTTATATTTATTATTTAGTTTCGCGGTGTAAAGTATGTCTATTATCACGTGCACAGAATTTTTTCATTTCTACACGCTCTGGATTGTTTCTTTTGTTTTTTGTTGAGATATAATTTCTATCTCCACATTCAGTACAAGCTAATGTTATGTTTACGCGCATGATTGTTCCTCCTTACCTTTTCTAAATACAACCTCATTATTATACCAATTAATAATATAATTGCAAAGTATAATTTTTTACAAAATTACTAAAATCATATTATTCATCATGTCCTTCTGTTTTTTTCGAAGATTTGTCTGAGCCTTTATTTTCTTTTTTGTCCTTATCTCTAAAGTAATAGTTAATTACATCTCTACCTAAATCTCCACCATTCAACCATGGCGGAGGTACGGGTTGATTCGTATATATAATAGAGAATGATAATTTAGGATCTTTGATAGGTGCATAACCGATGTATGTTGAGTTAACTCTAGATTCTCCGTTTTGAAAGACTTCTGCAGTTCCTGTTTTACCAGCTGATGGAACAACAGTATTTCTAAAACTAGCATAACCAGTACCATCTTTTTCGTTAAAGGCCATTTTGAACCCATATTGAACTTCTTTTAGTTCTTTGTCTGAGTTATTAACTTTATTGAGTACATTTCCTTTAATTTTTCGTTTTAAAGAACCGGCTTCATCTTTATTCGTTGATTCATGTATTGATAAGCCTATATGAGGCTGAATTCTATAGCCGTTATTAGCAATTGTCGAAACGTATTGGGATAATTGTAATGGTGTATAAGTATCGTATTGTCCAATTGCTAAGTCTAGGTAATTACCAGGGTTGTTCGTTAATGGTTCAATTTGACCAGGCGTTTCATTAGGTAAATCTACACCAGTTTTAACTCCTAGACCAACTTGATTTAAGCCTTTACGTAGTTTTTGTCCTGCTTCAGAAATATTATTTGGTAATGGCATTCCAGAAAAATAAGGGTCTCCAGCTAATTTTAAAGCTGTTTTAAACATATAAACGTTAGATGAGTGCATGAGTGCTTCTTTATCATTAATAGTAACTCGACCATCTTTGTTAAAGTACGAACGTTTAGTTAGGCCACCTTGAAATTTTAATGGTTCATCAACCATTGTTTCTCCAACTTTAATTGCATTATTTTGATAACCAGCTAATAAAGTACCACCTTTAACTGAAGATCCAACTGCAAACTGTGCTGTGAAGTTGCCGATATCATAGTCTTTAAGTTTGCCTTGTTTATCGATTTGTTTACCAGCCATCGCTAAAATATCACCATTTTTAGGATTCTGAACGACAATTAAGGCATTGTCCATATCCTTAGCGCCTTGGCTTCTAAGCGATGAAATTTCTTTTTCAAGTAAGGATTCAACCTTTTTTTGCAAGTCTATATCAATGGTTAGTTGTAAATCATGACCTCTTGAACCAGGATTTACAACCTCTGAATTAATGACTTTACCAGATTTGTCAGTAGTGTACTTCATCTGCTTTTTAGTTCCTTTAAGTACGTCTTCATATTGATACTCAAGATAAGATTTACCCACACGATCATTGCGTGAATAACCTTTAGATAAATACTGTTCAGTTAATTCTTTCGGAATACCTTCTGAAGATGTTGAAACATCTCCAAATATGCCTCTTAACGTATCACCATAAGGATACTTTCTGTCCCAATCCATTGCAGTATTGATTCCAGGTAATTTAGAAAGTTGCTGTGAAACTGCTGCATATTCTTTTTCGCTAACATCTTCATTCTTAATTGTTTGTGGATCTAAAGTAGAACCAGCGTTCATTTCGCGATAAATTGCTAAAACTTGAAGATCTTTTTTAGTTAATTCATCTAATTGTTTCTTTCTAACTTTATCTCTTTGTTGTTCATCAAATTGATCTTGAGTTATGCTATCATCTTGTAAAAGTGATTGTTCCTTTGTCATTAATCGTTTAGCTTTAGCAGGATGAATTTGGATCCAGAAATCCTTTTTATCTCGTTCTGTAATTTTATCTGTATCCATTTTGATAAGGCCAGATAATTTTTTGGCTGTATCGAGCATCTCTTGTTGAGAAGTTTTACGATTTCTTGTGTATGTAATTGACATTTTAGATGCATTATCTACTAAAACTTTTCCGTTTCTATCTAAAATTCGACCTCTAGGAATTGATTCGTTAACTGTAATATTTTCGTCGTTTTTGATTAATTGTTTATAATGTGATCCTTGTGCGATTTGTAAATAACCTAAACGTAACACTAGAATAGCGAAGATAAATATTATAAAACCAAAAATAAAATTGATCCTCTTATTCATGGTGTTTCGAGTTTTTTCATCGTTTGATTTTTCTTTTAATCTTTTTAGCAAAACAACCTACCTCTATTCAATGTCTCTGATACAAATGATATATGAAATTAAATCATTTTTCTATCATTTTAACAAAAAAACAGCAGTCTCTTTAAAAGACTGCTGAAAGAATAGTTATTTTATTTAGCTGCTTTGGTATAGTTCGTCAACTTTTTCCCAATTAACAACGTTCCAGAAAGCACTGATATAATCTGGACGATTATTTTGATATTTAAGATAGTATGCATGTTCCCAAACATCTAAAGCTAGAATTGGAGTTTTCCCTTCAGTTAATGGATTGTCTTGATTAAGTGTTGTTACAATCTCTAATTGGCCATTATCTACTACTAACCATGCCCAACCTGAACCAAAACGAGCTGTAGCTTTATCCGCAAATTCTTTTTTAAATTCATCTAAAGAACCCCATTGTTCTTTAATTTTATCTACAACTTCACCTTTTTCTTCTGAGTTAGGTGATAATAATTCCCAGAATAATGAATGGTTTAAATGTCCACCGCCATTGTTACGAACAGCTGTTTGAATATTTGATGGGACATTGTCTAAATTAGCAACAATTTCTTCGATTGATTTAGCTTCTAAATCTGTTCCTTCAACTGCTGAGTTTAATTTAGTTACATATGTGTTGTGATGTTTGTCATGATGTAATTCCATAGTTTGTTTATCGATGTGTGGTTCTAATGCATCATATGCATAAGGTAATTTTGGTAATTCAAAAGCCATAAATAATCATCCTCCTAAATTATCTGTACGAATATCATAACAAGTAGATTTGTGAGCAGCAATGAATATGCTTACATCATATTCAAAGAAGGCATGGACATAATTTCAATTCTATATAAAGTAAATATAACTTATAAATCAAGTATCATGACGTTATGACACTACACATAAAAATATGTCTTTACCTAAATGTTATATTATAAATATATCTCAATTTTGTGAAGAATAAACATTAAATTTACTGAAATGAAATAAATACGACTAATGGCCTATAGTTATAGGTAAATAAAAGAAGTCAATTTGACTGTTTTTAGTAATTTATTGTGCTTTACGTTGACAGGGTTCACAAATACCGTAAACTTCTAATTTATGAGTGTGAATCGCAACATTAGGTAAATAATGTTTAATTTGTTCTATAGGACAAAAATCAATGACCTTAGTATCTCCGCACTTTTCACAAATAAAGTGATGATGGTGGTGATTCATACACGCAATTCTAAATTTCATTTCACCATCTAGCTCAGTACTTTCAATAATACCTAAATCTCTAAATAAATGGAGATTTCTATAAATAGTATCAAATGATATTCCAGGATAATCTTTGTCCATATTCTGTTGAATATGCTTTGCATTGACGTATTTATCTTCTTCTACAAATATGTCAATCATATCTTTACGTTTACTTGTATATTTGAGTCCGTTATTTTTTAAAATTTTGATAGCATCATTTGTATTCATTTTGAATTGCTCCCTTTTTAAACTTAACTTTTATTTTTTGGTAAGCCATAGTTACAACAAGCATGATTACTAATAATACTACAATAACACCACCAGGTGAAATGTTCATATAAAATGCAATAACTAAACCTAGAATAATTGAGAGTTCCCCTAACACGACACTAACTAGTATTAATTGTTTAAACCCTTTAGTTATTCTCATTGAAATAGCAATTGGAAGCGAAATTAAGGCACTTACTAATAAAATACCAACCACTCTCATTGAAGCAGAAATAACCATAGCTACAATAATAATAAATAAAAACTGAATCCACTTTGGTATGCCAATTACCTGACTATACTCTTCATCGAAGGATAAAATAAATAGTTCTTTGTAAAACAAGATTATAAAAAGAACAACAAG
This sequence comes from Staphylococcus saccharolyticus, assembly GCF_900458815.1. Classification (NCBI taxonomy): domain Bacteria; kingdom Bacillati; phylum Bacillota; class Bacilli; order Caryophanales; family Staphylococcaceae; genus Staphylococcus; species Staphylococcus saccharolyticus. The sequence continues at coordinate 1,226,281 of NZ_UHDZ01000001.1, read as the reverse complement.
AATTGCTATGACAATAATTGTTAATAAATCACTAATATTAACAGCACTAATTGAGCCAAACAATAAACCGACAATCTCTTGATTAAATCCATCAGCTAAAGAAATAAATATGGCACTGAGTGCAATCCCTGCACTCATAATGATAGGTATAGCTATTTCCTGATAATTCGAAAATGAAGTTCTTAATTTCTCTATTAACAATGCTCCAATCACTGCAAATAAAATACCAAACCACATAGGATTGATTAGAGATAGTACAGGTATGATTGTCAATATAAACATACCAAAAGAGATACCGCCTAATGTGACGTGACTTAATGCATCGGCTATTAAAGATAGTCTTCTAACAACTATAAATGCTCCTATCAAAGGTGCAATAAAACCGATTAAAACACCGCTAATCAGAGAGTACCTCATAAAATCAAAGTTTAATAACGCATCTATCAAGAGTTAACCTCCTTATCTAATTAATTTTTACTAAATTTCTTCAGCATTACAACACCCTCTGTTATGTTGGTGATCTATGAATTGGATAGGATGGCCATAAATTTTTGAAATTTCAACTTCATCTAATGATTTAAAATCTTCGGTAGTTCCATGAAAGTGAAGATGTTTATTTAAACATGCAACTTCTGTAGCAGTATCAGCAACTACACCTATATCATGAGTAACTAAAATAATCGTAATACCTTGTCTTTTTAATCTTTCTAAAGTTTCATAAAATTCGCTTACATGTTTGGCGTCAATACCATTAGTGGGTTCATCTAAAACTAAAACGCTCGGATTAGAGATAAGAGCGCGAGCTATTAAAACACGTTGTTGTTGACCTCCGGAAAGTTCGGCAATATTTTTATTAATTAAATGAGAAATATTTAACCTGTTTAACACGTGCTCGACTTTTTCAATATCAGTTTTGTTGAACCTTTGAAAAAGTTTTTTTGTTTTAGTTAAACCGCTTAACACTACTTCTTTAACACTTGCTGGAAAGCCTGCATTAAACGCAAAAGCTTTTTGTGACACATAACTAATTTTTAATGATGTTTTGTTGCCTTTATACAACTTTCCTTCTGCATAAATCTCTCCTTTTTGCATAGGTAAAAGGCCTAATATAATTTTTAATAATGTTGATTTACCAGCGCCGTTAGGACCAACGATTGCTAAAAATTCACCTTTATTAATTTTAATATTAATATTTTCAAGTACATGTTTATTATCAAAAAAGTAATCTATATTCCGTAATTCGAAAACTGGGCTAGACATGTTTTCACCTCGCATATTACTATACAACTTATTGAAATTGATGTAAATAGTAATGTTTACGACTATATAATTAGTCAATTCAAGCATTTTATTGAAAGTCATGTACATAAATAAATTAACTTTAAAAAGTAATAAATAAATTCTATTGATTTAAAATTTTAACTTTGAGATCAGAATCAAATTTTTGTGATTTTAGCATTTCAATTTCGAATTTATATGGAGGCTTTTTATTTTTCTTATCTTCTCCAACATAAGGTGTTTCTAAAATTTTAGGAATATCTTTAAATTTATTATGGTGTACTACATCATTTAGAGCCTCGAAACCGATATGTCCAAATCCTATATTTTCATGACGGTCTTTATGGGCGCCACGCTCATTTTTACTATCATTAACATGTACTACTTTGATACGATCTATGCCGATGATTTTATCAAATTCTTCCAATATACCATCAAAATCTTCTTTTACATTGTATCCTGCATCATGAGTATGACATGTATCAAAACATATGGATAATTGCTCATTATGTGTGACGCCATCAATAATTTGAGCGATTTCTTCAAAAGAACGACCTATTTCAGAACCTTTACCAGCCATAGTTTCAAGAGCAATTCTTACATCATTGTCATGTATTAAAACTTCATTTAAACCTTCAATAATTTTTTTAATTCCTTTATCAGCCCCTGCACCCACATGAGAACCAGGATGTAAAACAATGTCTTTAGCACCAATAGCTTGAGTTCTCTCAATTTCATTTTGTAGAAACTCAACACCCAAATTAAAAACTTCAGGTTTAGTTGTGTTTGCAATATTAATGATATAAGGTGCGTGCACTACAATATTCGATAAGCCATACTCTTTCATAGCTTCATGACCTTTATCAATATTTAAATCTTCTATACTTTTTCTTCTAGTATTTTGGGGCGCACCTGTGTAAATCATAAAAGTAGATTCACCGAATTTATGTGCCTCTTCTGCTGAACCTTGTAACATCTTTTTACCACTCATAGAAACATGAGAACCTAATAACATGTGATTCACCTATCCTTTATTAAGTTTACGTTTTTGTCTCTTTTGCTTTTTGCTATATAGTTTTCTCTCTTGGCGTTTTAATTTTTCAACTTCTTGTTTAAATTTCTTTTTATAACCTGGCTTGATTTTACGTTTAGATTTATTTCTTACTTTGTGTTTTACTTCGTTAGTTAAATAATCATCTTTGCGTTGTCTAGATTGTCTAGTGTTGTATGCTTTTATAGGTTTAAGCTCTCCATTTTTAATGTCTACATTTTCAAATTGATAACCTTTATCTTCAATTAATGAGATATTTCGTTCTTCATCTGGACTGTAGAGTGTAATAGCCACACCTTTATAGTTTCCTCTACCTGTACGACCAACTCGATGTGTAAAGAAATCTATGTCTTTAGGAACGTCAAAGTTAATGACATGACTAACACCTTCGATGTCTATGCCTCTGGAAGCAAGGTCGCTCGCAATCACATATTGGAAATCTAAGTTTCGTATACGTTTCATTTGTTGTTTGCGTTCTCTTGGAGTTAAACCACCGTGAATCGTACCTACCTTAATGCATTCATTAATCAATGTGTCTGCTAACTCATCTGTATTATCTCTGCTATTACAAAATATAATACAAAGGTAGGGGGTTAAAATATCTATAAGCTTTAAAGTTTTTTCGACCTTGGCAGATCCTTTTGTTGGAATAAGATAAAATTCAATATTATTTTTATTGTGAGATTTACTATCTACTTCAACAAATTCAGGTTGACTTAAATACTTATTTAAAAATGGTTGTAATGATTTTGGAATTGTTGCACTAAATACTGCAAGATTAGCATTGTCATCTAATTTGGTAGCGATAAAATCAACATCTTCAATTAAACCTAAATCAATCATTAAATCTGCTTCATCTACTATTAAATAGGAAGCCAGATGAACGTGTAAATAACCGTCTTGTGCTAAGTCGTTGATTCTTGTAGGCGTCCCAATAATTAATTGAGGTTGTTGGTTGCATCGTTGTTTATCTTTTTCGACATCCGTACCGCCTATAAAAAGTTTTACGCTGACCCCTTTTTTAAACTTAGCTAAATGTGAAGCTGCTTGGAACAATTGTTGAGCAAGTTCGCGTGTCGGTGCAACAATAATTGCTTGCGGTTCTTGTACGTCGATTTGAATTAATTGCATAAGTGGTAATAAGAAAGAATGTGATTTTCCTGTACCAGTTTGAGATTGTCCAATTAAATTGGTACCTCTAAGAATTCTAGGAATAATTCTATTTTGAATTTCTGTAGGCTTTTCAAAATTAAGGCTTTTGATTGCCTCAATAATATTTGAATCTAGATTCAAATATTCAAATGGATGTTTTTCCATGATTTGTTCTCCTTTAAAAGATAGTCAATGACCTTTTTATTTGTAAGTGAATGGATCTGTATTTGTATCAGATACACTAATTGAAATGTTTTCTTCGTATTTAAATAACCAGTTTTCTAATAATTGTTTTAACCCTTTTTTCATAACATATTCACTGTAATGATTAATATCTAATAAATTGACCCCTTGAATTTTAGCATCTAATGCTTCATGATGTTTGATATCTCCAGTAACAAAGATGTCTGCACCCATACGTTTTGCTTCATATTCGAATCCGATACCAGAACCCCCAATTATCGACACGTTCTTAATAACTGCATTAGGATTTCCTGTGTATTTTAAGCTAGCAATTTTTAATTTATCTTTAACAAAATTAGAAAATTCGTCTAAGGTCATTGCATCTTTAAGTTCACCTATAATACCTAAACCGAAATCAGTCGTTTTTTGCATTTTAATAAAATCATATACGGGTGTTTCATAGGGATGATGATTTAAAATTGCTTGTTCAGTAATATATCGTTGATGTTCATTAATCATAAATTCTAATTTAATTTCATTTACATACTCAATGCTATCGAGTGTACCTAAATATGGATTAGCGTTACCTATAGGTTTGAATTGTCCTTTGCCAGAACTTTCGAAGAAGCAATATTCGTAATCACCTTCTTTGGCTAATCCGAGTTCATTAAGTTTATCTTTAAAAGGCTCTACATTTTCTTTAGGGATAAACGTTTGTACTTTAAAATACGGGACATTTTGGCGATTGAAGATTTCAATGTGTTGTAATTCAATAGCATCCGCTAGCATTTTGTTAACCCCATTTGGATGTACATCTAAATTCGTATGCATTGCAATTAAGTTAATATTGTGTTGAATAAGTTTTCGTATGATTAATCCATATCCGTCGTTTTCCACAATATTATTTATTCCTTTAAAGATTAAAGGGTGATGCGCAATGATTGTATTTACTTGTCTTTCTATAGCTTGGTTTACCACTTCTTTTGTGCAATCTAAAGCCGTGAGAATACCACTAACCTCTTGATTTGCATCACCGATTAATAATCCCACATTATCCCATGATTCTGCTGTTGAAAAGGGTACATGTTCGTCTAAAATTGATATTAATTTACTTATTTTCAATCATTAACACCTCTTGTATTAAATTCATTTCACACTCAATTTCTTCTAGTCTCTCATGATGAGTTGTTGAATTCAATTGAAATTTAATATCTTCTAATACTTTAAGTTCTCTTATCCATTTCTTTTTAAAAGTTGAATTTATATTGTTTAATAAATATGGGCCAAATTTTTCTTCGTATTTAGACAAACATTTGAGTTCGGGATTATATTCTGCTACTACAATTTCATAAACGTGTCCTTTTTCTTCAAGTATATCTTCGTTAATAATTTCGTAATTCAGAGAAGACAAGATTTTTCTTAGTGTTTGTGTCTGTATATTACTTTGTAAAATTAATCTAGGGTGGCGAGTTAATTTATGATATCCTTCTTCCAAAATTTTAGCAATTAAAGGCCCACCCATTCCACAAATAGTGATATTATCGATGTGTTCTTCAGAGCCTATAACTGTTAGCCCATCTCCTAGTCGCACGTCGATGTACTGGTTTAATTGATGCAATTCAACGTTATGGTTTGCAGCGTTAAATGGTCCGCTAATTACTTCACCTGCAATGGCATGTAAACATAGATTATTTTGTATTGCATAAATTGGTAAATATGCATGATCTGAACCAATATCTGCTAAAGTTCCATCTTTTAAATGTGAACATACAGTTAAAAGTCTTTGATTTAAAGTAATCATTTTTAAATCTCCTCATATGTATTAAAAAAGAGTGGAATAGAATTCAGTGATTAAAAATTTGAATTCGTTATCCCACCCAATTAAGTGTGACTTTTATATTAAGTAACGATGATTTAAACTGTCAATATCATTGTTTACTCCTCACTATCTTAATCCATAAAGTCTTTAAGTCTTTTACTACGGCTAGGATGTCTAAGTTTTCTTAAAGCTTTAGCCTCAATTTGACGAATACGTTCACGAGTGACACCGAACACTTTACCAACTTCTTCAAGTGTTCTTGTACGTCCATCATCTAAACCAAACCGTAAACGAAGGACATTTTCTTCTCTATCAGTTAAGGTATCTAAAACATCTTCAAGTTGTTCTTTTAAGAGTTCATATGCCGCATGATCTGAAGGACTTTGAGCTTCTTGATCTTCAATAAAGTCTCCTAAATGACTGTCGTCTTCTTCACCAATTGGTGTTTCTAAAGAAACTGGTTCTTGCGCAATTTTTAAAATTTCACGAACTTTTTCAGGAGGTAAATCCATTTCTTCACCAATTTCTTCAGGTGCTGGATCTCGACCTAAATCTTGAAGTAACTGACGTTGAACACGAATTAACTTATTAATTGTTTCAACCATATGCACAGGAATACGAATTGTGCGAGCTTGGTCTGCAATGGCTCTTGTAATCGCCTGTCTAATCCACCATGTAGCGTATGTTGAGAATTTAAATCCTTTACTAAAGTCAAATTTTTCAACAGCTTTAATTAAGCCCATGTTCCCTTCTTGAATTAAATCAAGGAATAGCATACCTCTTCCAACATATCTTTTAGCAATACTTACAACTAAACGCAAATTAGCTTCAGCTAGACGTGATTTAGCTATTTCATCACCCTGCTCAATTCGTTTAGCGAGTTCGATTTCTTCTTGCGCGCTCAAAAGGTTAACCCTACCAATTTCCTTTAAATACATACGCACTGGGTCGTTTATTTTGACGCCAGGAGGAGCACTTAAATCATTAGGATTAATTTTATCATCTGTATCGGAACTATCTTTTTCATTAACAAGAGTAATATCATTATCATTTAATTGATCAAAGAAATCATCCATTTGGTCTGAATCCATTTCAAAGTTCTGAAGTTTTTCAGCAATTTCTTCATGACTTAAATGACCTTCTTTTTTTCCTTTATCAAGTAATTGTTTTTTAACATCTTCTAATGTTAAAGTCGGATCAATTGTTTGTTTTTTAATTTTAACTTGGTTATCAGACATGAAAAGGCCTCCCGATTTTAATAAATACTGATAATCTTTCAATAACTATATATTATATCGATATAATATGATTTGTATATTGTAAATATTGAATTGGTTGCTTTAAATATAACTAAAATATAACTATTCATTAGTAACAAATAGCCGTCTAATAAATTTTTAACGCTTAAAATTTCTGACATAATTTTTTTACCCTTTAAATGATTGTAGTAACCATAGTTTAATGCTATTTCAAGGGTATTGAATTATTCTCTTAAGTCTTACATCCTATTTTTGTTTTTATTAACGATAAGCTGTAAGTAGTACTTCTGTAATTCTAAATCACCAATACGCGTTGCTTCTCTTAATTTATAATTAAGTGATTCTATAGATTCTTCAGTTTTGTTTTTACTGATAATCTGTATATAGTCTTCTATTTCATTTTCATAAGGTTCATCATTAAGATTGTATTGATCTAATTCAATCAAAGCTTCTCTTAAATCATTGGATTGGGCGTATTGTATCATATCACTTATAGTATAATTATCATTTTTTGAAAAATAGTCATACAAAACGTTAAGTATACTCTTAAAATAGTTATTTGTAAAGTCTTCTGGACCTATTTTTTGATAATAATTTAAAAATGTATCTTTATCATTCATAAAATGTTTCAGCAAGGCTCTTTCAGCTTTTTCAAACATATTTAAATTGTTAAGCAGTTGTGTTTGTTGCTCGAAAGAATCTGCATATTGATTACTGCAATATATAGAGGTTTGCGATTGATGATTTACGTCTATTTCGTGTTCAATCATTTCAGGACTAATCTTAAATATATCTGCTACATTTTGAATAAGTTTATTACGTATAATAGAAGATTTTACTAGTGAAATATCGTTTAGAGCTTCTTTAAAATATCTTTCGTATGACAAATCATTGTTATTAATTTCGTCTTGATGCAATTGTGTTTTAAAAAGTACAAATGACTTTTTGTCTTGCTGTACAAAATTTAAAAATTTCTCATTTCCATACTTTCCTATACATTCATCTGGATCCATTCCTGTAGGTAATTGAACTACATATACGTTTAAGCCTTGTTGTAACAAAGTCTGTCCTGTCTTTAAAGTGGCTTCTTTACCTGCGAAATCTCCATCAAACATTAATGTAATATTATATGTTAACTTTTGTAGGTAGGTCATATGTTCTTGAGATATCTGCGTACCCATACTGGCTACAACTTGTTTTAGTCCTGCATAGTCAGATTTGATGACATCCATAAATCCTTCTAACAAAATTAACTCATCATTTTTACGAATGGATTTACGCGCTTTATCTAAATTATATAACAATCTACGTTTTTGAAAAATAGGTGTTTCTGGACTATTTAAATATTTAGGTTCTTGATTTGTATAAGTTCTTCCTGAATAACCAACTATTCGACCTTGAGCATTTTTTAAAGGAAACATAATTCTATTTCTAAATCTGTCGTAATAGCTAAAGTTCTCTTCGTTACGTGATAATAAACCTGCTTCATATGCCAGTTCAATATCATAGCCTTTCTTTTCAAGAAAATCATAGCAAAAATGAGAACTATCAGGCGCAAACCCTATTTCTCTTTCTTTTATAAGTTCATCTGTAAAACCACGACTTTGTAAATAATTTAATGCTTCTTCACCTTCAACAGTCTTCATTAAGGCATAGTGGTAATAATCTTTAATGAGTTCATGCATTTCAATCATTTTTAAGTCATCCGAAGCCATTTGAGTTGAAGCATTTTTCGAAGTATCTCCTATGTCAACTTGTATATTGACATGTTCACCAAGCTCTTTAACAGCTTCTACAAACGTAATATCTTTTATTTCCTGTGTGAATTGAAAAACATTTCCGCCTTTTTTACAACCGAAGCAGTGACATATCTGCTTATCTTTAGAAACTGTAAAAGATGGCGTCTTTTCATCATGAAAAGGACACAAACCAATATAATTGCGTCCTCTTTTTTCAAGTTTCACATATTCACTTACCAAATCTAATATATCAGTTTTATTTTTAATTTCGTCAATGGTGGCTTGATCTATACGCAAATGGAATCACCTATCACTTTTTAATCAGGGTGTTGATATAGCTATAAATTAATAATGATAAATATAAATGTTGCATTATTGCGTTTCGAAATCGAAAAATATATAGCTTATATTATTTAAATCAATGTTTATAATATCATATGAATTACAATATTATAACTGTTTCAAATAGCAAATGAAATCATTTCGATTTACGTTGTGCAATAATGTGAATAATATCATTGGCAGTTTCTTCTATTGCTTTATCAGAAACGTCAATAACAGAACAACTTAGTTTTTCTACAAGTTCTTCAAAATATTTTAATTCTTCTTGAATACGTGCTTCAGTGGCATATCTTGCAGTGTCACCCAGCCCAAGTTGCTTCAATCTTTCTTTTCGTATACGATTTAATTTTTCTCCACTAATTTTTAATGCAATACATTTAGAGGCATCAATTTCAAATAATGCATCTGGAGGAGTAACCTCTGGGACAATTGGAATATTCATAACTTTATAGCTTTTATGTGCTAAATATTGAGATAAAGGGGTTTTTGATGTTCTAGAGATTCCTAAAAGAACAATATCAGCTTTTGGTAATCCTTTAGGATCTTTGCCGTCATCATATTTAACTGCAAATTCTATTGCATCAATCTTTTTAAAATATGCTTCATCCAATCTATGAACCATACCAGGTTCATAGTACGGTGCTTCATCAATTGATTCTGATAATAAATCCATCAATGGTCCCATGATATCAACGGATTTTAAGGAAAACTCTTTAACCTTTGCTAACATATATTTTTTTATTTCTGGTTTAACTAAAGTATATACAATTATCGCATCAGTATCTTTAGCTACTTGAATCACTTCATCTACATTTTCAAAGGATTCTATGTAAGGATAGCGAAGAAATTCATGTTTACACTGCTTAGGATTGAATTGTGAGACTCCTGCTCTAGCTACTAACTCTGCAGTTTCACCTATTGAATCTGAGGCTACAATTATCTTTATATTATCCATGTATTTACCACCTATTCTTTAAATAATGATACGAATAATTTAGTAATCGTTGTTTTAGAGATGCGACCTATGACTTCATATTTGTCATAATCTTTAGCTCTAACAATTGGCAATGCATCAATTTCCTTATCTATCATCTGATTAGCTGCATATATAACAAGTTGTCCTTCTTCAAGATAAGTTACATTTGGCATTCTAGTCATATTAACACTGATAGGCATTGTGTGTATATCTTCACCTATCATAGACGCTCTAAGTAAATCTTTTCTAGAGCATACACCTACAAAGTCATTATCAGTATTTGTAATAAACAATGTGCCAGCGTCTTCTAGAAATATAGTACAAATTGCATCATAAACAGACATCTCTTCTTTGATTACAACAGGCTGTGACATATAATCACTAACAACATATTTACGTAATTGTTCATTTATGATTTTATTCTTAGATTTACCAGAATAATAATAACCTACTCTTGGTCTAGCTTCAATAAATCCTGACATAGTAAGAATAGCTAAATCAGGGCGCAATGTTGCACGAGTCAAATTTAGCTTCTCAGCAATATGTTCTCCAGTAATTGGTCCTTCTGTTTTAACTATATCTATTATCTGTTCTTGTCTTCTACTAAGTTTTATAGGTCCTCACCCCTCTTCAATACTTCTCTATTATAACTTTTATTATAAATTGCTACAAATACATATAAATACTTGCTATTAAAAAATGTTTCAATTAGAATTAGCATTAAGCGAGTTAAGGATGGTGTGAGCTTAACGGTACTCAATTGGCGCATTAATAAATTTATAAAAGTGAGTGGCTACACTAATTTGGGTGGAACCGCGGGTTAATAATGTAAATAATATATGCAAATGCATCTGCATGTATTTTAAATACTATCAAAACTCGTCCCAAGATGATATTACATTGAGAAAGTGTATATTGTCTTGGGACGAGTTTTATGTATAAGGAGAGTAAATTATGGTTAAAGATATGGATACGATTGTACAACTTGCAAAACATAGAGGTTTTGTATTTCCAGGTAGTGATATTTATGGAGGTTTGTCTAACACTTGGGATTATGGTCCATTGGGCGTAGAGTTAAAAAATAATATCAAAAAAGCATGGTGGCAAAAATTCATTACTCAATCACCATACAATGTAGGTATCGATGCTGCTATCTTGATGAATCCTAAAACTTGGGAAGCGTCTGGTCATTTAGGTAACTTTAATGATCCTATGATTGATAACAAAGATAGTAAAATACGTTATCGTGCAGATAAGTTAATTGAAGATTACATGCAAAATGAAAAAGGTGACGAAAACTTTATTGCCGATGGTTTGAGCTTTGATGAAATGAAGAAAATTATTGATGATGAAGGTATTGTATGTCCGGTAAGTGGAACTGCTAATTGGACCGATATTCGTCAGTTTAATTTAATGTTTAAAACGTTCCAAGGTGTTACAGAAGATTCTACCAATGAGCTATTTTTAAGACCAGAGACAGCTCAAGGTATTTTTGTTAACTATAAAAATGTTCAACGTTCTATGCGTAAAAAATTGCCATTTGGTATTGGTCAAATTGGTAAATCTTTCCGTAACGAAATTACGCCTGGCAATTTCATTTTTAGAACTAGAGAATTCGAACAAATGGAACTTGAATTCTTCTGTAAGCCTGGTGAAGAAATCGAATGGCAAAATTTTTGGAAAACATTTGCAAGTCAATGGTTAAAAGATTTAAATATCTCTGAAGAAAATATGCGTTTACGTGATCATGATGAAGATGAATTATCTCACTATTCTAACGCAACAACTGATATTGAATACAACTTCCCATTTGGATGGGGTGAACTATGGGGTATTGCAAGTCGTACAGACTTTGACTTACAAGAGCATAGTGAACACTCTGGTGAAGATTTTAAATACCATGATCCTGAAACCAATGAAAAATATGTTCCGTATTGTATTGAGCCATCATTAGGTGCTGACCGTGTGACGTTAGCATTTTTATGTGACGCATATGATGAAGAAGGTGTGGAAGGAAGTAAAGATGTACGTGATGTACGTACGGTATTACATTTTCATCCTGCATTAGCTCCATATAAAGCAGCTGTGTTACCATTAAGCAAAAAATTATCAAGCGAAGCAATTAAGATTTTTGAACAATTAAGTGCTCATTTCTCTATCGACTTCGATGAGTCTCAATCTATTGGTAAACGTTACCGTCGACAAGATGAAATTGGTACACCATACTGTATTACATTTGATTTCGATTCACTTGAAGATAATCAAGTAACTGTTCGTGATAGAGATTCTATGGAACAAGTGCGTATGCCAATTTCAGAATTAGAAACATTCTTAGCTGAAAAAGTTAAATTCTAATTAAGCGAGTCTATATTTGATAATTTAAAATTAAATATAATTAAACGCTCTTATCTATTTGTACAATATTTTAAATCCAGATAAGAGCGTTTTTAATTTGAAAAAATCACACCGATATATCACTAAATAACTAACAGTTTTATCAGTGTGAATAATTTTCTAATCTTTTTAGTTGATTAATCAATTTTTGGCTTTTAAAAAACATTCCAGCGTATTCTCTATACATCATGATTAGTAGTTCTGACATTTCATCTAAAATTTCTTGATGTATACTTAGGTTATTCATTTTATTAATAGGTAAATTTTGCAAGATATTTAATATATATAATGAACGATTAGATAGCTTAAATGCATGTTGATCTTGATAGCTAACATCCGATGAAATAGCACCATCAAATTTAAAACTATACGCTATTAATTTAGATTGATCTTTACTCTTTGTTATTACACAGTGATCAAAAGAGGTTGTAAAACCAAACTTTGACATACATTTAAGTAGCACTATTATAGACATAAGTTGTGCTTTTGTACCTTGACTAATTTTAGTTAATACAAAATGGAGTAGTTCATAATTATATTGAGATACTTCATTTTCTTCCGTAGATTTTTCAATAGTTTCAGCGCACAAAGATGCATAACTGTTTTCATATAAGTCTAATTGCAATTCATAGTGTCGATTAATCACATCTACTGAATTAAGTGTCCCCATGCCCCGCCATTGATTATATATGAATAAACCATACACAAACATTTGGGTATGTGCTTGAAGTCCAGATTTAACTTTTTTAGCATGTCTTGCCATAAGTGGTATCTTCGCCCCAAATTCATTCAATATAGTTATGATTTTGTCCGATTCACCATAATCAACAGATTTAACAATGATACCTTTTTGTTTCATTAACATAAGTACAACACCAAACCTCTATTGATTAATCTTGATCTTCGATGTATCCAATTTGACGAATAAAATTAACTTTGTTTCTCCAATCTCGTTGAACTTTTACCCACAATTCCAGATATACCTTAGAACCTAGCAACATTTCAATGTCTCGTCTTGCTCTTTTACCTACTTCTTTAAGCTTTTTGCCACCTTTACCAATCACGATACCCTTTTGTGAGTCTCTTTCAACATAGATTATAGCTTCAATTCTAACGTGATCTTCATCTTCTTTAATCATCCGATCAACATTTACCCCAATTGCATGAGGAATTTCTTCACTAGTTAAGTGAAGAATCTTTTCCCTAATAATTTCGCTTACAACAAACTGTTCGGGGTGATCAGAAAATTGATCATCAGGATAATATTTAGGGCCCTCAGGTAGATAAGATTTTAAAACATCAATAAAATGATCAACATTTAAGCCTTCTAATGCTGAAATAGGTATGATTTCAGTAAAATCCATATAATTTTTATATTGTTCTATTTTAGGCATTAATGCATCTGGGTGAACTAAATCAATTTTATTTAATACTAAAAATATATGTGTCTTGAGGTTCTTTAACATTTCCATTATATACTCATCGCCCCGACCTATTTCTTCATTAACATTTACCATAAACATAATAGCATCAATTTCTGAAAGCGTATTTCTAGCAACTCTCATCATATAATCACCTAATTTATGTTTAGGTTTATGAATACCAGGCGTGTCGATAAATATAATTTGAGCATCTTCTCTAGTCATGACACCTTGTATTTTATTGCGTGTCGTTTGAGCTTTATCAGACATAATAGCAATTTTATGACCGATAACTCTATTTACAAAGGTAGATTTTCCTACATTTGGTCTTCCAATAATTGATACAAATCCTGATTTGTGTTCTGTCATTTATTTAAATCCTTTCCAGAAAATCCTAGTGGTAATAAATCGCCAACCGTCTATTCAATCATATCTTCATTTTGATTGGTCATATATATGGGCATATTTATGTCACATAGTTCCATAAGAACTTGTCTACAAGCTCCACATGGTGATGAGGGTTTTTCGCCATCAACTGTAACAGTAATAAACTCAAAATCACCAGGTCTGTCCCCTTCTGAAATTGCTGCAACTAAACTCGCTCGTTCTGCACAAATGCCCATAGGATAAGCTGCATTTTCAACATTAGCACCATGAAAAGTGCGACCTTAAATAAGCCCCTACTTTAAATTGACTATACGGAGCGTAGGCATTACTTTGTGCCTTCTTAACTTCCTTAAAATAATGAGATTGATAGCTCATAATGTCATACTCTTAAAACAGTTCTAAAATATGTGGAACAAAGACTATTAAACCAATACATAAGGATATAACGGAGACAATAACAACGCTAAAAGCAGCAATATCTTTAGCATGCTTAGCATATACGTGATAATCTGTCGTAACTAAATCTACCACAAACTCGATAGAAGTATTAACGGCTTCAAGGCTTAATACTAAACCTATTGCTAATAAAATAAACATCCATTCGTATTTATTTAAATTAAAAATAAAACCCATTATAATAGTTATAAAACCAGCCAATATATGAAGTAAGAAATTTTGGTCTTTTTTTAAAATGGCAGTAAAGCCATCATAAGCATATTTAAATCGTCTCATATTAATCTCTTGTTAAACCGTAAGCATTCAAAATATCATCTTGGCGACCAAACATTTCTTTTTCATCTTCTTCATTCATGTGATCATATCCCAGTAAGTGTAAGAAACCGTGTAATGCTAGAAATCCTAATTCACGTTCAAATGAATGTCCATAATTCTCAGCTTGTTCTTTAGCTACATCAGTGCAAATAATAATGTCACCTAAAACCCGTGGTATATCTAATTCATTAAATTCAATATCAGGTTCATCCTCTTCTAAAGCAAAGGAAATCACATCAGTCACTTTATCTTTATCTTTGTATATTTTGTTGATATTTTGTATTTCATCTTTATCGACAAAAGTAACTGATAGTTCTGCGTCGTTATTGATATTTTCCTTCTTTTTAGCAAAGGTTAATAATGAATCGATTTGTTGATACCATTCATCTTTAACTAAGTTGGTATGGTCACTAAAATCTATGGTAAACATTTACTCAATCCCTTCATAGCGATCAATAATTTTGCTAACAAGTGGATGTCTAACAACATCGCTTTGGTCAAGTTTCATAATGATCAAACCAGTTACTCCACTCAATTTTTTTACAGCTTCTTTCAAGCCACTTTTGACACCTTTTGGTAAATCAATTTGAGTCTGATCACCTGTTACAACCATTTTTGATCCGAATCCTAATCGAGTTAAAAACATTTTCATCTGTGCGTGCGTCGTATTTTGTGCTTCATCTAAGATGACAAATGCATCATCTAAAGTTCGTCCTCTCATATAAGCGAGAGGAGCTATTTCAATAATTCCTCGCTCAATAAATCTTTGTGTCTGTTCTCTTCCTAAAACGGTATTGAGTCCATCATAGAGTGGACGTAGATATGGATCTACTTTTTCTTTCAAATCACCAGGTAGGAACCCAAGAGACTCACCAGCTTCAACTGCTGGTCTAGTTAGTACTATACGCTTAACTGATCCTTTACGTAATTGTTTAGCAGCATAAACAACCGCTAAAAAAGTTTTACCTGTACCAGCAGGACCAATCCCGAACACTAAATCATTTCTTTTCATGGCATTGACATACATACGTTGGCCCATTGTTTTCGCACGTATTGTTTTACCAAAGGCATCTTTTGTAATTTCTTCATCATATAAATCTAAAAGATGTTGAATTGTATTATTGTCTGCCATTTTCATCGCAGCCTCAACATCTTTAAGTGTAATCGTATTTCCTAATTCAATTACCTTAAGTAAATTGGTAAGAACTAATTCGGCTTTTTCAACATGCTCTAGTTTTTCACCTTTAACTGCAATTTCTTGGCCTCTAGCATGTATCACGACATCAAAGTTGTCCTCAATAGCTTTAAGATGTTCATCATTATTTCCAATTAAGGCTTGTGACTGATTAATGTCGTCAATTTGAATTATTCCTGGCATAAACGCGCTCCTTTTCAAGTTACGTTAGTTATATTATTCTTTTTACGACTATGTATCATGACTATAATAATAATGATAACTTTATCCATCTCTATTGTAGCATGTTTACTTTATTTGTTAGTAAACTAATGCTTTAATTAAAAGTAATCAACATTATTTACACTACTGTTACTTAAATTTTACTAAAATCCTTGTTTTTAGACAAATTAAAAAGAGAGTAAAACGTATTTAAGTTTGAAACTTATGAATACTAATTTTACTCTCTAACTTATACTTACTTAAAAGATTAGTGATAATAGATGAGTTCTTTAACAATTAAAGTTGTTTAGGTTTACTTAGAATTTCAGACCAAATCAAGCCATTAATTACCTCGTCATTATCATATTTAAATGTAGAATGAGTCATATTTCTTTCAACGTTTTGAGAATTAAGCAATTGCTTCAAACGATATCTTTTTGTTCTTTCAGATAAATACTCATCTTGAATGATGTCCTGAGCTTTTTTCTCTATCATCTGAAGTTGCTTTTCTTTTTCTTTATCTATTTCATTTCTTACATTTATTAAATCCCTAGATAAAGTTGTTTCAAGTTCTTTTCTTAATCTTTCAGTGTTGTCATCTCTTGTGGTAGAGGCAACTGGTTGAGGTTTATTGTTTTCATCTTTGTATGGTGTTGGATCTGGCTTAGGGTATGCTGATTTATCATGTTCTAAGGGCTTATCTTCTTTAACTTCTTTGTTTAAAGGAGGTAATGACCTTTCAAAATCTTTACGTTGCTTCTTCTCGGGTTCCCCATTTAATTCATCACTAATTTCTTTAAATGTCTTTTCTAATTGTTCAAAGAAAGCACCTTTTTTAGGTTGATTCTTATGAGGAGACTTTGGAAGAGGTTTTTGATTTTGTCTATCTTCATGACTTTTATCACGCATAGCACTAATACCTGTAATAATCACAGATATTATAAAAATTATTATACCGACATTCATAACATCACCTCATCGTTATTGGTCTGGTGATTCGTCATCGTTTTGGTCAGTGCGTTTATTAATTGCATTTCTCATGCCTGTATCTGCTTCGATATTTTTAAGGTTATAATAATCTTTAACACCGATATTGCCTGATCTAAGTGCTTCTGCCATTGCTAATGGTACTTCAGATTCGGCTTCTACTACTTTCGCTCTCATTTCTTGTACACGAGCTTTCATTTCTTGTTCAGATGCTACAGCCATTGCACGACGTTCTTCTGCCTTAGCTTGAGCGATATTTTTATCTGCCAATGCTTGCTCAGTTTGTAAATCGGCACCAATATTTTTACTAATATCAACATCAGCTATATCGATTGATAAAATTTCAAATGCTGTCCCTGAATCTAAGCCTTTACTTAACACTGTTTTAGAGATATTGTCAGGATTTTCAAGTACTTCGGTATGATGTTCACTTGAGCCAATTGTAGATACAATACCTTCGCCGACTCTGGCGATGATTGTTTCCTCTCCAGCACCACCAACCAATCTAGCTATGTTTGCACGAACAGTTATACGTGCCTTTGCTTTAACTTCGATACCATTCATTGCTACACCGGCAATAAACGGTGTTTCAATGACTTTAGGATTTACTGACATTTGTACTGCTTCAAGTACGTCTCGTCCTGCTAAATCAATAGCAGCTCCTCGTTCAAATGGTAAATCGATATCTGCACGTTGAGCAGCTATGTTAGCGTCCACGACTCTATCTACATTACCACCAGCTAGATAGTGTGATTCAAGTTGGTTAGTTGTAAGTTTTAATCCAGCTTTATGTGCTTTAATTAGTGGGGCAATTACTTTTCTAGGTGATACTCTTCTTAAACGCATACCTACTAATGTGCCAATTCCCACATGAACACCTGCAGCTAGTGCTGATATCCATAGACCTACAGGTACAAATGAGAATAAAATAAGTAATGCAACTACTATTATAACTGCAATAACTATGAAACCAATACTAAACATTAACTCGCTCCTTAATAATTATTCAATTTCTCTAACAACTACACGAGTGCCTTCAACTTCAAGTATTTTTACTTGTCTATTACGTAATACGAATGTGCCATCTGAAACAGCATCAATTCTCTTATCACCACAAGTAATAATTCCAGCTGGTCTCAAGTCGATAATTGTTTGAGCGGTTTTTCCTATGAGATGAGAGCGGTCATCATGTGAACGATATCCTGCCTCAGAGCTTGTTGAGTCTTTTAAGATAACTTTATCTAAAAACGGAATTTTTTTATTAAATAATTTCACTAATATCACCCACTCTATAATCGATAAAATCAATGCAATTGCCACACTTCCTAACATAAGTAAGATGTTATCACCTAACATGATAATGCTTAGTGTAATCAGTATCATACCTACGATACCAATGACAGCACCTATAATAAATAATTCAATGACTAATAATATTACGCCAATAGAGAATAATAGTACAGAAAGTACATTGACATCACCATTAATGAGAAATCCTAAAAATAGAAATAATAAAGCTAATAAAGCTATGATTCCCACTGTATTGATGCGTTTTGAATATAGTTGATATAAAAAACCAAGAAAGATGACACAAGTTAAAATTAAAGAAACAATAGGTTGAGTAATTATATGTGCAAGGAATTCAACCCAATTTGTTTCATTTGTGTGCTCTGTTAAAAATAACGTATGTATTAGATTTAAGTTACTCATCATTTCACCTCGCCCTCAATCTGATTATACATGAAACCGCAAGCTTCTTATAGTGTTTACGTAATATAAAAAGCATCACTGTGTAAATAAATAACTTAACCAATTTTAATTTTAATAATTTCTGATTACCATCTTTAAATTTGTATAAGCAAAGAAAATTTTATTATTAATTCAATTAATCGTATGAATGTGTACAAAATAAAAACCCTAGTTCTTTGAACTAGGGCGATATATAATTAACATTTGTGTTGAGGGAGTCAACAGAGCTATTAATTATTTGAATTTACGTTTACGTGCAGCTTCTGATTTCTTTTTACGTTTTACACTTGGTTTTTCGTAAAATTCACGTTTACGTACTTCTTGGATAGTTCCACTTTTTGATACTGAACGTTTAAATCTACGTAAAGCATCTTCTAGTGATTCATTTTTACGTACTACTGTTTTAGACATCTGTATTTCCCTCCCTCCAAATATCAACGGAACTTTATAGTCATTACATAGTAAAACTATGCATTTATTAGTATAATATAACTATATATAGTGGTCAATCAGTAAAATTTACATTTTTTAAATATTTAAATAAGCAATTCTTGTTCTGTCTGATTCGTTGCATGCTCGACAACACGAATAGCTTTCCCCTCATTTAAAGGATAATCAGCTTTTAAGATTTTAACTTTTACAATCTGTCCAATTAAAGATTCATCGCCTTCAAATTGAACTTTCATATAGTTATCAGCATACCCCATTAATGTATTAGGCGTTTCGCCTACTTCTTCAGGAATAACTTCTAAAACCTCACGCTCAAATTTAGACGCATATTCTTTAGCAAGTTGATTATTCAATGAGATGAGTTTATGAACTCGCTCGTTCTTAATTTCATCATCGATTTGGTTATCCATTCGAGCAGCTGGTGTACCAATTCTAGGAGAATAAGGGAACACATGTAATTCTGAAAAATGATGATTAACTATAAAATCATAAGTTTCATGGAACTCTTCATCTGTTTCACCAGGAAATCCAACAATAACGTCACTTGTAACAGCTAAATCTGGGAGTGCTTTGTGTAATTCCGTTAATCTCTCTGAGAAGTGTGCCATTGTATATTTACGTCTCGTTCGTTTCAATACATTATCGGAACCTGATTGTAATGGTACATGTAAATGTCTTACCACTTTATTTGATTGACTAATAACATTGATGACCTCATCTGTTAACTGACTTGCTTCAATAGACGAAATTCGAATACGCTCTAAGCCATTAATTTCATCTAAATCATGTAACAATTGAGCTAGATTGTAATTTTTTAAATCTTGTCCATAGCCACCGGTATGTATACCAGTCAAGACAATTTCTTTATAACCTGAATTTACAAGTTGAGTTGCTTGTTCTACTACTTTTTGTGGATCTCTTGAACGCATTAAGCCACGTGCCCACGGAATAATACAAAATGTGCAGAAATTATTACACCCTTCTTGTATTTTTAAAGATGCTCGTGTTCTATCAGTAAAATATGGAACTTCTAATTCTTCATAAATTCTGTTTTTCATAATATTACCTACGCCATTAATGGGTTGTCTTTCTATTTGATATTGCTCAATGTATCTTAATAACTTATGACGATCTTGAGTACCTACAACGATATCAACCCCTGGTATTTCCATGATTTCAGCTGGAGAAGTTTGAGCGTAACAACCAGTAACACAGACGACTGCATCAGGATTTTGTCTGATTGCACGTCGTATAATTTGTCGACTTTTTTTATCACCGGTATTAGTTACCGTACATGTATTAATTACAAATACATCTGCGTTTGTTTCAAAATCTACTCTATCATAATCCGCTTCCTTAAATAATTGCCAAATTGCTTCTGTTTCATAATGGTTTACTTTACAACCTAGTGTGTGAAACGCAACCGTTGACATAGTCTTTCACCCCAATAATTCTTTTTCATAACTTACTGCACTTAACGCATAAAGTGGCGCAGTTTCAGCCCTTAAAATACGTGGACCTAAGCCAACTAGCGTACTTGCTTCTTCAAATAATGCAATCTCATTTTCGGATAGTCCACCTTCAGGTCCAAAAATCATTAAAACACGATCTTGTGCTTTTAATTGTTTTAATATTTTTTTAAAACGGCTTAATTCTCCATGTTTAGCGTGTTTTTCATATGCAATAAGAACGTAGTCATAATGATTTATCATATCATAAATTTCTTTTAAATTCGACTTAAATTGAACACGAGGTATATTTAAACGATAACTTTGTTCTGAAGCCTCTTTTATAATTTTTTGCCATCTTTCTAATTTTTTGGCAACTTTAGACTCATTGAGTTTTACTACAGAGCGTTCCATACTTACCGCAATAAATTCGTTTGCACCTAATTCAGTTGCTTTTTTAATCATCCATTCATACTTATCCGCTTTAATTAATCCGCTACATATTGTTATATGTTGGGGTAATTCAGTATTAATATCTTGTTGTTCCTGTGGTTTAATTTCAATTGCTTGTTGGTTAATTGAAATAATTTTGCATTTGTAAACTTTTTCATCTAAAAATGTAACAATAATAGAATCATCCTTTGTTTGACGCATTACTTTATTTATATGATGTATATCATCTTTATTTTCAATAAAAAAGCACTGATTTTCATCAGCGCTTTGATTAATAAAGTATCTTTGCAAATTAACCACTCACTTTCTGACCAACGATGCATACCCAACCGTTGTTATGTTCGATTGAAATAACATGAAAACCAACGCGCTTCATATGTGATTCTATATCTTTGGATTTCTCTTCAATAATACCTGAAGTAATGAAATAACCCTCTTCATTTAGAGTATTATAAGCATCTTCAATCATTTCTTCAATAATATGAGCAAGAATATTTGCAATCACAATATCAAAGTTTTCATGTTCACCTTGTAATAAATTACCTGGAACTGCTTCGATTGCCTGATCACAGTGATTCTTTTTAAAGTTATCTTTAGCTACACTTACTGCCATTTCATCAATATCTAATGCTTTTATTCGTTGTACTCCAAGTAAATGGCTAGCAATACTTAATATTCCTGAACCAGTTCCAACATCAATCACGGAATGAGAAGATTTAACATAGGTTTCTATTGCTTTTAAACACATACTTGTTGTTGGATGATCGCCAGTGCCAAAAGCCATACCAGGATCAAGTTCTATACATAACTCATCCTCATTTGTTTTTTCATATGATTCCCAACTGGGTACAATGGTAAACTGCTTTGATACTCGAAATGGATGGAAATAATTTTTCCATTCATTTGCCCAATCAGATTCAGCTATTTCTTTTTCTTCAAAAGTAAATATATTTACTTTTAGTTCAACCAAATTGATAATTTCATTTTTAATTTTAGATCTTAATAGGTCGTTGTATGCGAGTTCATTAAAGTATGCTTTGAGTCTGACTCCTTGAGTTGGATAATCATTAGGATTTGATTGATAAATTTCACCAAATTTATCAGTCGGTTGTTCTATTAAGTCTTTAGAATCTTCTATAACTACACCGTTAGAACCGTTATTTTCAAGAATATCAATAGCGTCATATTCTACTTCATGATTAACTACAATCGAAAGTTCCATCCAATCCATTATTTATTCCCCTTTAAAGAATCTCTTTGCTCTATCTTTAAAATTAGATGGTTGTTCATTTATGTCTTCACCATTGATTTCAGCAAATTCTTTCATTAATTCTTTTTGTCGATCGTTCAATTTAGTTGGAGTTACAACTTTTATATTAACGAATAAATCTCCATGCCCATAACCATGAACATTTTTAATACCCTTATCTTTAAGGCGGAATTGTTTGCCAGTTTGTGTACCTGCAGGAATTGTAAGAACAACATTACTATTCAGAGTAGGTATTTTTATTTCATCACCTAAGGCTGCTTGTGAGAAACTAATATTTAAATTGTAATAAATATCATCACCATCGCGTTCGAAAGTATCAGAGGGTTGAACTCTGAAGACAACGTACAAATCACCATGCGGTCCACCATTGGTTCCTGGAGAACCCTCACCAGCTAAACGAATTTGTTGCTCATTATCTACACCTTCTGGCACAGTTACTTCTAATTTAACAGTTTTGTTTTCTGTACCTTTACCGTGACAAGTAGGACATGGTTCCTCAAATTCTTGTCCACTGCCCTCGCATTTTGGACATACTTGTTCGGTTCTCACTCTACCTAAAATGGTATTTTGTTCAACAGAAACTCGTCCAGAACCATTACAGTAACTACAAGTTTTTTTACTTGTACCTGGTTTAGCACCTTCTCCATTACATGTATGACATGTGACATCTTTTCTAATAGAAATTCCTTTTTTTGTACCAAAAACAGCTTCTTCAAAATTTACTGTCATAGTGTATTGTAAGTCATCACCTTTACGTGGGACATTTGGATCTCTTTGTCGTGAACCTCCGCCAAAGAATGAACTGAATATGTCTTCAAATCCACCGAAGTCTCCGCCACCGAAACCTTGATTGCCAAATCCACCTTGTGGTCCTTCATGTCCAAATTGATCGTAGTTAGCACGTTTATTATCATCACTTAATACTTCATACGCTTCGGAGATTTCTTTAAATTTTTCATCTGCGCCTTCTTCTTTATTAATATCAGGATGATATTTTTTCGATAATTTACGATAAGCTTTTTTGATTTCGTCTTTTGAAGCGCTTTTACTTACGCCTAAGACTTCATAATAGTCTCTTTTGGCCACAACTATCTCTCCTTTTATACGTTTAACAAGATTAGTTTATCTAATTCCTTTTAACTATCCAAATAAAAAGCCAAAGTCAATGTTCGATTGACTTTGACTTTTTTACTTAGTTATGAAGGATATCCTTCAGACTAATACGACTTAGTCTTATTTTTTATCTTCATCATCTTTAACTTCTTTGAAATCAGCATCTTCAACAGTGTTATCTTGAGAACTTTGTTCATCTTGAGCTTGTTGTTGAGCTTGTTCATAAACTTTTGCAGATAACTCTTGAACAACTTTTTCAAGTTCTTCTTTTTTAGCTTTAATATCTTCGATGTCTTCTCCTTCTAATGCAGTTTTAAGTGCATCTTTTTTCTCTTCTGCATTTTTCTTATCATCTTCGCCAATATTTTCTCCTAAATCTTTGATAGTTTTTTCAACTTGGAATACTAAGCCATCTGCTTCGTTTCGCAAGTCAACTTCTTCACGACGTTTTTTGTCAGCTTCAGCATTTTCTTCAGCATCTTTAACCATACGATCAATTTCTTCATCTGATAAAGAAGAACTTGATTGAATAGTAATGTTTTGTTCTTTATTAGTTCCTAAATCTTTTGCAGTAACATTTACAATACCATTTTTGTCGATGTCGAAAGTTACTTCGATTTGAGGTACACCACGTGGAGCTGGTGGAATGTCAGTTAATTGGAATCTGCCTAATGTTTTATTGTCAGATGCCATAGGACGTTCACCTTGTAATACGTGAATATCTACTGCTGGTTGATTATCCGCTGCTGTAGAATAAACTTGTGATTTAGAAGTTGGGATAGTTGTATTACGTTCAATAAGAGTGTTCATACGTCCACCCATGATTTCTATACCAAGTGATAAAGGAGTTACGTCTAATAAAACAACGTCTTTTACATCACCAGTGATGACGCCACCTTGGATAGCAGCACCCATAGCAACAACTTCATCAGGGTTTACACCTTTATGAGGTTCTTTACCTACTTCTTTTTTAACTGCTTCTTGTACTGCTGGAATACGAGTAGATCCACCAACAAGGATAACTTCATCAATATCAGAAGTTGATAGACCTGCGTCTTTTAATGCTTGACGAGTTGGTTCCATAGTTTTTCTTATTAATAAGTCTGATAATTCTTCAAATTTAGAACGAGTTAAACTAATTTCTAAGTGTAATGGGCCACTTTCACCAGCAGAAATGAAAGGTAATGAAATTTGAGTTTGAGACACACCTGATAAGTCTTTTTTAGCTTTTTCAGCAGCATCTTTTAATCTTTGTAAAGCCATTTTATCTTGAGATAAATCTACACCATTTTCTTTTTTGAATTCAGATACTAAATAATCAATGATAACTTGGTCAAAGTCGTCACCGCCAAGTTTATTGTCACCTGCAGTTGAAAGTACTTCAAATACTCCGTCACCTAATTCAAGAATTGATACGTCAAAAGTACCGCCACCTAAGTCAAATACAAGTACTTTTTGATTTTGTTCAGTTTTATCTAAGCCATAAGCTAACGCAGCAGCTGTAGGTTCATTAATAATACGTTCAACTTCTAAACCAGCAATTTTACCAGCGTCTTTAGTTGCTTGGCGTTCACCGTCGTTAAAATAAGCTGGAACTGTAATAACTGCTTTATCAACTGTTTCGCCTAAATAACTTTCAGCAGTACTTTTTAGATTTTGTAAAATCATAGCTGAGATTTCTTGAGGAGTATAAGATTTGCCTTCAATATCAACTTTATAGTCTGTTCCCATATGACGTTTGATAGACTGTACAGTGTTAGAGTTTGTGATGGCTTGACGTTTAGCAACTTCCCCTACTTGAGTTTCTCCATTTTTAAATGCTACAACTGATGGAGTTGTACGTGCACCTTCTGGATTTTGAATTACTTTTGGTTCATCGCCTTCTAAAATAGCTACACAAGAGTTTGTAGTACCTAAATCAATTCCAATTACTTTGCCCATAATAAAATTCCTCCAATTTTAAAATTTTAATGTAACAATGTTTTTTCAATCAAATTATTGATTTACTTTAACCATTGACGGTCTTAAAACACGATCTTTTAGTTTATAGCCTTTTTGTAATTCTTGGGTTACCTCTCCTGATTTGAAATCAGGATTATCATCTTGAACTACTGCTTGATGTAGGTTAGGATCAAATTCTTCACCTTCAGCAACTATCTCTTCAAGACCATTATCTTTGAGTGCTTTAAGTAAGCTTTCGTGCACCATTTGCACTCCTTTTTGAAGGGATTTAAATGAATCATCATCACCTTCAATTTGTAGTGCGCGCTCAATATTATCTATTGACGGTAAGATATCTGTTAAAACACTCTGCGCTTTATAAGTTTTATTAATTTGATTTTCATTCTGAATTCTACGTTTATAATTTTCAAATTCAGCATATAATCTTAAGTACTTCTCTTCATTATCATTTGCAAGTTTTTCTAACTCTTGAATCTTCTCAACTGTAGGATCTACATCCTCTTGCTCATTACTCTCTTGAGAATCTTCTTGCATATGATCTCCTTTCACTTCGTTATTATCAGCGTCCTTAACTGAATTTTGAGATTGATTAACTGTTTGAGTATCTTCTTGTTCAGCCTTAATACCATCATCAGTTTGATTCGCTGTTTGATTTTTTTCTGTCATTGTCTGACCTCCAAT